>DYNE01000023.1:0-15000 GCA_020721225.1 Pelodictyon luteolum
CTTTTGATTGTACTGTAATGAGTTACTGTTTTTTATTATGGGGAACTTCGGTTTAACCAACGGATCGATTTTCTCATCGATGCCGTCGCTGAACAACGATTCGATCTCACTTTTTATGGCCTGAAGATTCCGGATTGTTTCATCACGCTGACCAGCCATTTCACGGCGAAATTCTCTGATAAACTGTTCGGGTGGTTCCTGACGACTGGTTACTGACCAGCCGGTAACCTGCATGACAACCAGCAAAACAAGCAAAAAAAGAATAACAGAAAGCAGAATGAGCATCAGCATCGCTCAGCTCTCCTCCCTCTTACGGAATCAAGAAGTTCTGCACCGAGAACGCCGTTGGAACTCACGAGTCCGGTACCGTCAATAACAGAATCTCCAAAGTAATCGAAACAACAGCCCCCGGCTTCAGTCACAACAGGAATAATTGCCGCACAGTCCCATGGGCTCATGATTTTATCAACGGCGACATCCGCTCTTCCGGAAGCGACGAGCATGTGCCCATAACAATCGCCCCAACCCCGGACAAGCCCTGCCTGAAAACGAAGTTGATCGACAGGATGGTCACCCGGAGGATCAAGAAGATACTCTTTTTCAGTAAAGACAACGGTTGCATCCCCGATAGAGCTGATTGACGACACCGATATGGATGATCCGTTCATACGGGCACCACTCCCCTTTTCGGCATAAAATAGCTGGCCGAGAGCAGGAAAATTGATCACTCCGATCCGCATGGAGCCTTCTTCCTCAAGGGCGATCATGATTCCGTAGAGTGGAACGCCATGAATGAACGAGCGGGTGCCGTCAATCGGATCGATAATCCAGCGACGACGGTTTGCGGAGGGCTTTTCATCTAACTCTTCACCAAGCAGACCGTCTTCGGGAAAACGGGAAGCGATAGCTGAACGAATAAGCTCCTCGGCTCTGCGATCGGCTTCAGTAACAGGGGTTGCATCCCGTTTTAAAAATACTTGAAGCGATTTTTGATTGAAAAAGCCGAGGCTCAATGTTCCGGCACGCTCGGCAGTTTCTACCGCAAGCTGAAGCTCTGGAGTCATAGTTCAGGTCTCCTGTCGGGTAACATGTTAAAAAAAATAAAAATACATTCCTTAAAGAGGACTGCAAAACTATCACAACTAATTTTCTATCTTGCGACTTATTCGGCCACTCTGCGTAAATGGAGTGCCCTTGAGACAAAAAGCCCGGCATATTCACTATTCCGTTTTAAGCACCACATGAAACGATTACTTGCCAAACGAGAGCAAGCCCGACTCGGAGGAGGGGAAAAGCGTATTACTGCGCAGCACAATAAAGGCAAAATGACTGCCAGAGAGCGAGTCGATCTGCTGCTCGATGAAGGCAGTTTCGAAGAGTACGATATGTTTGTCAGCCACCGGACAACCGATTTCGGACTTGGAGACGAGCACTACCCTTCGGACGGAGTCATAACCGGACATGGCACGATTGCCGGTCGTCTTGTTTATGTTTTTTCTCAGGACTTCACGGTTTTCGGAGGATCACTTTCGGAAACCAATGCAAAAAAGATCTGCAAAGTGATGGATCAGGCGATGAAGGTCGGCGCGCCGCTGATCGGCATCAACGACAGCGGCGGCGCAAGAATACAGGAGGGCGTTCGAAGTCTGGCCGGTTACGCAAGTATTTTTCAGCGTAACATCATGGCTTCCGGCGTTATCCCTCAGATTTCTGCAATCTTCGGGCCCTGTGCCGGAGGAGCGGTCTACTCACCGGCACTTACCGACTTTATCGTCATGGCTGAAAAAACAAGCTACATGTTTGTAACCGGCCCGAAAGTCGTCAAAACCGTCACCGGAGAAACTATCACCGAAGAGGATCTCGGCGGCGCATCGGTGCATGCCACGAAATCCGGTGTCACCCATTTTGTCGGTGCCAATGAACATGAAGGCATTCTGCTCATCAAGAAACTGCTCAGCTATCTGCCGCAGAACAACCTTGAAGAACCGCCTCTTTCATTTTGTGACGATCCTTCAGACAGACTTGTCGATGAACTCAATACCATTATTCCCGAAAAGCCATCCATCCCCTATGATGTGAAGGACATCATTCATGCTATCGCCGATAATGGCGAATTTCTTGAAGTACAGCGCCAGTATGCCCGAAACATCGTGACCGGATTTGTCACCTTCAGCGGCATATCCACTGGCATTGTGGCCAATCAGCCGAACTATCTTGCCGGTTGTCTGGATAACGACGCATCACGTAAAGCGGCACGATTTGTAAGATTTTGCGATGCATTCAACATCCCGATCGTCACGCTTGTCGATGTTCCGGGGTTTCTGCCCGGAAGTGCCCAGGAGTTCAACGGTATCATTACCAACGGAGCGAAGCTGCTGTTCGCATACGGTGAAGCGACCGTACCGAAAATAACGGTCATTCTCCGCAAGGCATATGGAGGTGCCTATTGTGTCATGAGTTCCCGTCACCTGAGAGGTGATATAAACTATGCATGGCCAAGCGCGGAAATCGCGGTAATGGGACCAACAGGTGCAACAGAGGTACTGTACAACCGGGATCTGAAATCGTTCACCTCCAATGAAGAGAGAGCGGCTTTCGTTACTGAAAAAGAGAACGAGTACCGCGATAAATTCGCGAATCCCTATGAAGCAGCCAAATACGGATATATCGACGATATCATCGAACCAAGAAACACCCGCTTCCGTATCATCAGAGCCTTGCAGACACTGGCCACAAAAAAAGACAGTAACCCTCTGAAAAAACATTCAACGCTGCCACTTTAAACAGCTACAAAACATGAATCTTTTTCTCTGGATACAGCTGAACCCTGACGCTCTTAAGGCCGATCACCTGATGCTTGCCGTTATCGGGTACTCGGTGGTATTTTTAGCGCTCCTGCTGCTTTACATTTTCTTCAGGCAGCTTCCGAAACTTCTGGCATTCAACCTTCGAAGAAAACTGCGAAAAGAGGGTGAACCGGAAAAAGCGGCAACGGCCGGAAGCGCCGTACCGGGAGAGGTCAATGCAGCTATCGCAACGGCGATATTTCTCTACCTGAATGAACTCCACGATCATGAAACAGCGGTACTGACCATAACAAAAGCAGCCAAAAGCTATTCGCCCTGGAATTCGAAAATCTATAACGTTACTCATTTCAGACGTTTTTAACGATGAAGCACTACACCTTCACTATCAGCGGAAATACATATAACGTTGACATAAAATCACTTGAAGAGAACCTTGCCGAAATAGAGGTTAACGGTACCCTCTACGAGGTAAAACTCGGCAGGGAGATTCAGACGCCGAAAACGCCGAAACTGGTTCGATACACGCCTCCAAAAGTGAAAGATCCCGAACCGCTCACCACTCCGGGACTCAGCCTCATCAAGGCTCCGCTGCCTGGCACCATCATTGCCGTTTACGTGCAACCCGGTTCATCTATCAAAAGGGATGCGCCGGTGCTGGTACTCGAAGCCATGAAAATGGAAAACAACATTTATGCGGAAAAAGACGGGATTGTGAAAACCGTTAAAGTCACAACCGGCGATACCGTCATGCAGGGCGATGTACTGATTGAAATAGAATAAACATTATGGAAGGAATTCTCAGGTTTCTCAGTTATTCCGGCTTTGCCAACGTCACCGCCGGTCATATCATCATGATTCTTATCGGGCTTGGTTTTATCTACCTCGCCATCCGTTATGAATATGAACCCTTACTTCTTGTGCCCATAGGATTCGGAATCCTTATAGGCAACACGCCGTTCATGGAACATGCCGGTCTCCAACTGGGCATCTACGAGGAAGGAAGCGTGCTGAACTATCTCTATCAGGGCGTTCTGAAAGGGATCTATCCCCCGCTGATCTTTCTGGGAATCGGGGCGATGACCGACTTTTCAACGCTCATTTCCAATCCGAAACTGATACTGCTGGGCGCTGCAGCCCAGCTTGGAATTTTTACGACCTACATCGGGGCCCTGCTTCTCGGGTTCACCAATCCGGAATCGGCTTCAATCGGAATTATCGGCGGAGCGGACGGGCCTACCGCTATTTTTCTGGCTTCAAGGCTTGCTCCCCACCTTATCGGATCGATCGCAGTTGCCGCCTACTCCTATATGGCTCTGGTACCCATCATCCAGCCGCCTATCATGCGGCTGCTGACGACAGAGAAAGAGCGCAGGATAAAAATGAAACCCCCCAGATCGGTCACAAAACAGGAGAAGGTTCTGTTTCCGATATTCGGGCTGCTTCTTACAGGTTTTATCGCACCTGGTTCACTCCCGTTGCTCGGCATGCTTTTTTTCGGCAACCTGCTCAAAGAGTCGCTGGTAACAAAACGGCTTGCCGATACTGCAAAAAATGCGCTTATCGATATTGTCACCATTATACTCGGCATAACCGTTGGAGCATCAACCCAGGCAACGACATTTCTGACCCAGCAGTCGATGCTTATTTTCGTTCTTGGAGCACTATCGTTCATGTTCTCCACTGCTGGAGGAGTGCTTTTCGCTAAGTTCATGAACATTTTCCTTTCCGGAGAGAACAAAATCAATCCGCTTATCGGCGCGGCAGGAGTCTCGGCTGTCCCCGACAGCGCGCGTGTAGCTCAGAGCGAAGGCTTGAAGGCCGACCCGTCAAATCATCTGCTGATGCATGCGATGGCGCCGAATGTTGCCGGAGTGATCGGTTCAGCCGTAGCCGCAGGTATCATGATGAGCTTTCTTCTGTAAAGAGCGGATCCGCGCCTCTGGTTTCTCAGAGTGCCTGCAGAATTTTCTGCTGCATTATCAGGCGCTCGACAGGCTTTACGAGATAGGCATTCATGCCACTCCGGATCGCCTCCTGAATGACAGTCCTGTCGGACTCTCCGCTCATGGCGATTATCGGTATTGACTTGTTTATGGAATTTCCTTTCCGCAGTTGTTTTGCAACTTCAAGACCGTCAAGCACAGGCATCTGGATATCGAGCAACAGCAGATCAATCGGTGTTTTCGCAAGAATAGCAAGAGCATCGACACCATTTGCCGCCTCGACAACACTCCCGATACCGAGCTGCCGCAACATCGCTTTTACCGCAATACGGTTAACCGAAGAATCATCTACAAGCAGAACGTTTTTATGGGAAAGATCTTTTCGTTCACTCATCTCCGTTTTCATGCGCAGCGCGGAAGAGAGTGCCGAGACGAGCGGCTGGAGCATCAGCGGTTTCGAAAGCAATACCGAGATACCTGTTTTCCCTGCTCTGCCACAGTACAGAAAGGCCGGTTCGCTTGAATA
Organism: Pelodictyon luteolum; assembly: GCA_020721225.1. Lineage (GTDB taxonomy): Bacteria > Bacteroidota > Chlorobiia > Chlorobiales > Chlorobiaceae > Chlorobium > Chlorobium luteolum_C. Next base: position 5,277 of record DYNE01000023.1, read on the forward strand.
TGTTACAGTCGGAAGCCTCAAATTTACTCCTCCACTGCCATTCAGAAGAGCGGCAAGCCTGTAACCATCATAAACCGGTAATGCCATCTCACACAGCAACAGATCATAGTCTCCGGACGAGATCATCTCAAAAGCTTTTCCACCATCTTCAGCTATTTCGATTTGCAGCCCAAGCGGCGTGAGCATTCTCTTGATCTTCTCCCTGTGCTCCTCTTCATGATCGGCAAGAAGCAGTCGCTTTCCAATGAAAGCCTCCCTGTTATCACGATAAAGCTGCTCCTCATAATTGGTCAGTTCATCATCGCCGAGAACCGGGAATCTCAGGTTGAACTCGGTATACTCTCCCTGAACCGAATCACAGGTAATATCTCCTCCGAACAGGTGCATTGCCCTCTTGCAATAGGCAAGTCCAAGCCCGGTTCCGCCTTTTTTCCCTGATGTATAAAAGGTATCGAAAATCCGTGCGAGGTTTTCTTTTCCAATGCCAGGACCGGTATCCCTGACAAGAATGCTGTTCATCCGCTCGCCTCTGCTTATACTGATAAAAATCCCGCCTTTCGGATACAGTCTGAGAAAATACAGGGCATTCATGACAAGATTGAAAATCACAAAAACGTACATGGATTCAACCCCTTTGAACATAAAATCATCTTCGGTCGAAAACCGTATCTTTCGGCGCTCTTCATCGGATTCGTAAGCGTATTCATCAAGAGCCTGTCTGGTAACGGTTGCCGCTGAAAGGTATGTAAAGGCGCTGCTGTAAGGCACTTCGTTTTTTACTTCCTCGAGTATCATATCGATAACCTGCACCCCTCGATTTAATGCCATCTGGCCCTGGGCTATGCCTGCATAAATTCTTTCGAGAACATCCTCGTCAACTTGATGTACAGTTTCCCCCGGACAATCAACCGGCAGCGCCTCCTGAATGGCTTCGAGACTGTAACGAACCTGTCCCAGAGGGTTTCTCATTTCATGCGCAATACCCACGGCAAGCGCCTGAAGCGCCGCATTCCTCTCCAGAGCAAGCTGACCTTTTTTGTTGCTGTAACTGAAAATATACCCGGCAACGACTGTAAAAAGAATTACAATCGAATAGAGCTGAATATCGAATTGTGGATCAAGAACAAGTCCTCTCGACAAAAACAGGAACATAACAATTGCAGCAACAACACCGATAAAGAGATCAACCAGAAAAATAAGCCAATTAGGGATATATGTAATGAGAATGAACAGCATGAATATTTCCCAGTACAGCCATAACTCATGAAAATTATTCATAAGCAGGTTGAAGGTGAAAATAAACGGCAAAACAAAAATTATTGAAAAATGCCAGTAATAGGGAAAAAGCTTCCTGAGCCTCTCAGGAAGCTTTTTCCTGAACAGCACAAAAAACGACAGCAATGTTGCCGCCAAACGCAGATAAAAGTTCTCATATGGAAGATGAAATCCATACTTGAAAAGAAAATAAAATATAATATGGGCAGGTGCTCCAAGAAGAGCGGCTGATCGAAGATTGAAATCCGATATCATCGTCCCTTCTTCGAATGCTTTTCTGAGGTAACTCCTGATCATCAGAACACTTCTCCTCTCAAGAGGCATTCTACGGTTTCTTCAGCTGCAGCGAAACACGCTTCGATCGATGCTCCCCGACGAAAATCACCCGTAACATAGAGGCCGGAAAAGGAGGCTAGCTTGTTCTGCAATTCGGAAAAAAGCCTATGATGAAACGGTGAATAAGCACATAAACCTGGCGAAAGATACTTATAAAGCATAGCTGTGCGTGTATTCTCCTCAATAAAAAAGAATGGCAATACTCTTTTTTCAGCCTGCAATATAACATCTTCTGCTATCGATTCAGGACGTATTTGCTCTCTTGCCTTTTTTCCGCTGAATGTATAGCGAACAAGATCAAGGTCATGTATGCCGTACGCACCGGCATTGCTGAGGGGGGAGGTGCTGTCGAATACCATTGCCCTGTGATTTCTGCTGAAAACATTGTCGCGATATACCGCAATCGCAACCGAGATCGGATAGTATCTGACACGATCGAGAATCTCTGCCGCATCAGGAAAAGAGCTTCCGATCAGCTTTGAAAGCTGCATTGCAGGAAGCGCCGTAATCACCCGCTCGTAGGAAGCTGATCCTCCAAGACCTTTACATGTATAAGCAACGACCACTCCTCGTCCTGAATCGCAACGGGAAAGAGAGGTTACCCTATGGCTGGTATGAATGGAGAGCTTCCCGGAACTGGCGGCAACGAAAGCCTCGAGAAGCTGATGCATGCCTCCTTTGAGCTGCTCGTAACTGTCGAGAACAAGAGCAAGATTTGAACCGAAATTTCCAGGATAGCACTCTTCCGGTTCAGCGCCGTTCATTCTCACGGTTACAGGACGGATCAGATGTTTTGCGCATCGCGAAGGAAAACAGTCCGCAAGCGAAACGTCATCGAGTTTTTCTGCTACATCGTTGAAAAAAGAGGTTCGAAGCATCCCCTGCGCGTTATCCTTCATCACTGCCCTTATCCAGGGATACAGCACGCTCCCGCCTCTGAGGCCGGCCAGTTTAAGAAATCCAAGAAAATCAGACAGTTTTCGGCTCTCTTTGGTGAGGCTCACGACCTTTCCGTCAATGAGTTGCGATGTGTTGAATCCAAAATATTCAAAAGGAAAATCACCGTATTCCCGGACAAACCTGCGAAACCTGTGGTATTTTCTGCCAATATTCTTCCCTCCAAAGTCAAGCCATCTTCCCTGCAGGCACTCGCTGCCGATTCTGCCGCCAATTACAGGAGCTTCCTCATACAGGTCAACCGAAAACCCTGCTTTATCAAGATAGTAAGCCGTCGCGATACCCGAAATACCACCCCCGATTACGCCTATCTTCTTCATGAGTTCACAGAATGTTTTTTCAGAAGATCGATTTTGGTATCGAACTGTCTTTTTATTCGTTCGGTTACGCGTCCTGAACGAATTCGATGTGTGGCATATCCTTCCTTGCTCATAAAAATATAAGCATTCAGAGAGGCTTCCGTACAGAGTTTTCCCCACTGATAGAGCTGACAGAGCGCATAAGATTCCCGTTCTTCATCGTCTCCGGTACAACTGAAATTACTGTAGGTCCTCAAAATAACAGGAGAAGTATTTTCAATGTAATTATAAAACGTCGTATCATAGGAAAGGAGAGTCATTCCTCCGTCAAGAGGAAGCTGGCCGAGAATATGAGCTGCGGCAATGGATGCCTGCCGCATCGCTTCAAGAATCAGCATCCCCTGAAAATGATCGGATTCATGATCGAACCGGAATTCGTCAATAGCGTCGAACATATTGAAAGAAAGAAATTTGCCTTCGATCAGCGGTTCGGAAATCAGTGCGTTTCTGATGTTTTTCTTGTGCACAAATTTCCTGTTGATCGGTTGCGGAAAATGGTCTCCGTCCAAAACTGCAAGCGGACTCTGCAAAAGACTTTTCAAATTGAGCGGCAACCTGGTGAGGAGGCGTCTTGTCGTCTCCTTGTCTGGATGGGAAACCGTCCCTTTCCTGCGAACAGCTGTCAAATGGAGTTTTCCTGAAATTTCCGGATGCGCTTTCGAATAATCCGCTGAAAGATATAACTCACAGAAGTCACCAAGAAGGATCTGGTAATTAAGCACATCCTCAACCGATGAGACCCTGACCCACTGAATGCCGGAAACATCGGAAGGCAATACATCATCTTCAAAAACAAGAGTATATGATTTTTGTCCGGGGTATTCGGTTATAAAGGAAGGTTTCCGCTCCTTGCGACCTGTCTTCAGCAGTGACGGCCTTGCTGCCAGCATCGGCCGGAAAGGAAGAAGCTGGCTTTTCCCGGAAAATGATTCTGTAATTGAGTTGTTCATGGGGCGTCTGTTTTTTATGGAATAAAATATGATCAGAGCTTCAATGGAGTTAAAAAGTCGGCATGAAAAACCGGTTTGCCTGTTCTTAACAATGGTTTAAAAAAATATAGCGATTCGTGCGGCAAAGAAGAGCGGGCGTACCCAAGAATTCACATGGTTTTTCCTCTGCACTCTTTCGTGATGTTCCCGGCTTTTCGTATTTTAAGGCTTTTAAAAACCAAATAATCTCACAAAATATGAGTCAGCTTGATCTTCTCAATATTGTCCACCGCCCAAGAAGGCTCCGGAAATCGGCCGCGATAAGAAACCTTGTTCAGGAACGCACCCTGACAGTAAACGACCTTGTGTTTCCGTTGTTCGTCTGCCCCGGAACCAATGTTGTTGAAGAAGTGCTGTCCATGCCGGGCAGCTTCCGATACTCTATCGACAACGCGGTCAAAGAGTGCCAGGAGCTCTGGGATCTCGGCATTCAGTGCATAGACCTCTTTGGAATTCCGGAAAAGAAAACTGAAGACGGCAGTGAATCCTACAACGATAAAGGCATTATTCAGGAGGCGATCAGGGCTATCAAGGCAAAGGTACCGGATCTCTGCATCATGACAGACGTTGCTCTCGACCCCTTTACCCCTTTCGGTCACGACGGACTGGTCAGGGACGGCATCATTCTCAACGATGAAACCGTTGAGGTTCTCTGTAAAATGGCGGCATCTCACGCCAATGCCGGCGCCGATTTCGTTTCGCCAAGCGATATGATGGACGGACGCATCGGAGCCATCCGGGAGTCCCTTGACGATGCAGGCTTTTCCGATGTCGGCATTCTCTCCTATGCCGCCAAATATGCATCGAGCTTCTACGGCCCTTTCCGCGATGCACTGCATTCCGCACCGCAGTTCGGCGACAAGACCACCTATCAGATGAATCCCGGCAATACCGACGAAGCCATGAAAGAAATTGAGCTCGACATCATGGAAGGGGCTGATATCGTCATGGTCAAGCCTGGCCTGGCCTATCTCGACATCGTTTACCGCACCAAAGAACGTTTCGACGTGCCTGTAGCCATCTATCATGTATCAGGGGAATACGCCATGGTCAAAGCGGCTGCCGAAAAAGGATGGATCGATGAAGAACGGGTGATGATGGAATCGCTTCTTTGCATGAAACGTGCCGGCGGCGACATGATTTTCACCTATTATGCAAAAGAAGCAGCGAAAAGACTGCGCTGAATTCGATCAGGAACCTTTGCACTTTTTTCATTACAGAAGCCCGGCTGTTATTGACACGGTCGGGCCTTTTTACTATCAAAAGCCACTATGATACGATATTTTACTGCCGGTGAATCCCACGGCCCGGCTTTAACTGCAATAGTAGAAGGCCTTCCGGCCGGAGTCGGTATTACACAGAACGATATCGACAGCCAGCTTCTGCGCCGTCAGCAGGGATACGGAAGGGGCGGCAGAATGATAATCGAGAGCGATAAAGCCGAAGTGCTGTCCGGTATCCGGTTCGGAAAATCCATCGGATCGCCTATTACGCTGATGATCAGAAACCGCGACTGGGAAAACTGGACAACCACGATGGCCCGGTTTGAAGAGCCGGCTGAAGAAATCGCAAAAATAAGCATTCCGAGACCTGGACATGCCGATCTCGCAGGCAGAATCAAATATGGTTTTAACGATATCCGACCGGTAATCGAGCGCTCCTCGGCACGGGAAACCGCGGCAAGAGTTGCCGCAGGCTCGCTCTCACGGGTTTTCCTGAAGGCTCTCGGTATTGAGATCGGCAGCTATGTTTCGGCAATCGGATCAGCTGCAGAACCGGCAATAAATCCGGCAGTTGAAGAGCTGCTTGTAAACGGTGCAGAATCTCTTGCCCTCGAAGCCGATCGTTCGTCGGTACGCATGCTGAACAGATCCGCTGAAACCGGCGCAATTGCGGCAATTGATGCAGTAAAAAAACAAGGAGACACGCTCGGCGGTATTATCGAGATTTTCATTACCGGCGTTCCGATGGGACTGGGCACTTATGTGCAGCACGACCGGCGGCTTGACGCGATGCTTGTTTCGGCTCTCATGTCGATCCAGGCTATCAAGGGTGCCGAAATCGGTCATGCTTTCGAGAATTCACGGAAACCCGGATCGCAGGTTCACGATGAATTTTTTCTCTCGGAAAGCACTGGAATTGAAAGAAAAACGAATCAGGCCGGCGGGCTCGAAGGCAGTATGTCGAGCGGTCAGACCATTCATCTCAGGGCCGCCATGAAACCCATTTCATCACTTGTCACGCCACTGCACTCCTTTGACCTTGAAACAATGAAACCGACCCTTTCTCGATTTGAACGCAGCGATACCTGTGCAGTCCCGGCTGCCGGCGTTGTTGCCGAGGCGGTTGTCGCTCCGGTCATAGCCAACGCTTTGCTGGAAAAATTCGGGGGGGACCATTTCACTGAGATCAAAAGCCGGCTCGAAACCTACAGGGATCATCTTTACAGAACGTTTAAAACCTGATTTCATCGAGAGCCGTTATCTTCTCTGTTGACCAGTTTCTGGTTCATCTCCCTGGAAGGCTCTGCAACCTCGGTTCTGCCGACAATTTGGGCAGGAACACCGGCAACGGTATAATGAGGCGGCACATCATCGAGCACAACACTGCCGGCGCCAACCTTGGCGCCTTCGCCGATCACGACATTGCCGAGAATTTTGGCTCCTGCACCGATCAATACCGACTTATGCACCTTCGGATGGCGATCCCCGGTCTCCTTGCCGGTACCGCCAAGAGTCACTTCGTGAAGAAGGGATACATTGTCATCGACCACAGCGGTTTCGCCGATTACAAGACTGGTCGCATGATCGAGCAGAATACCCTTGCCGATTACTGCTGCCGGATGAATATCGACGGCAAAAACCTCCGATATCCGGTTCTGGATGAAATATGCCATAGTTTTACGGCCGTTCTTCCAGAGCCAGTGCGCAAGACGGTAAGCCTGAAGAGCCTGATAACCTTTAAGAAACAACATGATCTCAAAGTAATGCACTGCCGCCGGATCCCTTTGCTGGGTGGCGACAAGATCATAAAGCGCATACTCCACCTGCTCAGGGCTCTGCCGGTAAAAATCGTCGAACAACCCCTGCAGCACAAGCGGGGGAAAATGTTTCGAACCCAGCTTGACCGAAAGCAGCATGGCAAGCGAGGATCCGAAATCATCGAAACGAAGAATATGCTGTTCGAGAAAAATGCTGATTTCAGGGTCACGTCTGCATTCATTGGCTGCTTCGGCGACGATCGCCCTCCATATACTGGTAAACTCCATTCCCATAGGTTTATTGCGTATTCAATAGCCTGCACAGGCAGGCATTAATTGTAAAATTTCAAACGACCGGCATTGATTTCACAGCATTGAATGCTGTGTTTCACTCTTCAGGATACCTCAGAAAAGATGTTGTGAACAACCGACGCGCAAGACGGAAAAAGTTACGATACATCGGAACAAGAATTTCGAGCACCCCCGCAAGCAGCGGTTGAGACGCACAACGGGTTTGAGATACAGCCTTTAGAAGCATCAAAGGCAATCGACATGTAAAAGGTTCATTTTCCGGATACTTACGGCTCAGAAACTAATAAAAAATCCGCAACATTACTCATACGCGTTCCCATTCGGAACTATCCGGATATGCATTTTGTACTCAAATCGCAAAGACCAGAACCTCTGACATGAAAAGCTAAAAGGCAAATACACTATTTCCATGGATGAAAAAACCTATCACGTCAAGGGAATGCACTGCGCGAGCTGCGCGGCGATCATTACCAATAAACTCTCCCGGACGGAAGGCATAGAGAAGGTCGAGGTCAACCTTGCCACAGAACAGGCGAAAGTATCGTTCAGGGAGCACAAACTTTCCGACAGCGAAATCAACGCCATCGTCGGAAAGTTCGGCTATGAGCTCACTTCCGAAGAGACAGGAGATACCGGCTCAGGCGGACGCTCAAACCAATCGAAAGGAGCGGGTACCGGCCCGGCAGCGTTCACCGAAAAACAGGAACAGCTGAAACAGCAGAAGCGCCTGGTCAGTTTCTCACTGCCCGCTGCAATGGCAGTATTTTTTTTCATGATGTGGGATATCGCTTCGACGGTATTGCACAGTGTGCCGCATATGCCGATCTCCATGGAGGTCTTCAACGGCCTCACCATGATTCTTGCCGCGATCTTCATTTTCAAAATCGGCAAGCCCTTTCTTGACGGCATTATGCTCTTCATACGCTATGGAGCAGCCAATATGGATACGCTGATCGGAATCGGAACTCTCTCGGCCTTCACCTACAGTTCGCTCATCACCATTTTCCCCTCCTTCAGGGAGATGCTCAGCCTTCCCTCCCACACCTATTTCGATGTGTCGATCGTGGTTATCGGGTTCGTGAATCTCGGAAAATATCTGGAAGCCCGATCGAGACTGAAAACAGGTGAAGCAATAGGCAAACTTGTCGGTCTGCAGGCAAAATCGGCACTGCTCCTCCGCAAGGGAGAAGAGATCGAAATTCCTGTCGGAGAGGTAAGAAAAGGGAACCTGCTCCTGGTCAAACCTGGAGCGGTCGTACCGGTTGACGGAATTATTGCGAATGGAAGTTCATCGATCGACGAATCGATGGTAACGGGCGAACCCCTGCCGGTGGACAGGAGAGAGGGAGATCCGGTTATTGGCGGCACCATAAACCTCCAGGGCTCGTTCAGTTTTACCGCCTTGAAAGTCGGCAGCGACACCCTGCTTGCGCGGATAATTTCGATGGTGGAGGAAGCCCAGGGATCAAAGGCCCCGATTCAGAACATCGCCGACCGGATCGCATCCATATTCGTGCCTGCGGTACTTGTTATAGCCTCACTCACCCTGATTGCATGGCTTACCGTCGGAACGGCATTCCTCGGGTTCCCGACGGCGCTCTCTTACGCAATCATGGGCTTCACAGGCGTTCTGGTAATCGCCTGCCCCTGCGCGCTCGGGCTTGCAACCCCGACGGCAATCATTGTCGGAATCGGAAAAGGGGCGGAATACGGTATGCTGATCCGCAACGCGGAAAGTCTTGAACGGCTCAGTTCGGTAGATACCGTCGTTTTCGATAAAACCGGTACCATAACCAGAGGTCTTCCGCAAGTCACCGACACAGGGTCTCTCGACGGCAACTCATCACCTGACGAACTGCTGCTGCTTGCAGCAGCCGTCGAACGATATTCGGAACACCCGCTGGCCGGGGCGATTGTCAAAGCGGCAAGAGCCGGAGGATCGACGCTTCCCGAAATAACGGCATTCGAAGCCATGGAAGGCATCGGCGTCAGGGCGAACATCGGAGAACTTCCCGTAACGGTCAGAAAACCCGGAGCGGAGGAAAACGGCCTGCCGGTAATTCAAGCATTGCTGCGTCAGGGAAAAACCGTAATCGTCGTCGAAAAAGGAAACAGGGCCGCAGGCTTTATAGCCCTTTCCGATACCATCAGGGATGGCGCAAAAGAGGCTGTCGACGAACTCCGCAAAAAAGGGATACGCATTATCATGCTGACCGGCGACAACCCTGCATCCGCAGGTTATATCGCAGCACAGGCGGGCATCGGGGAGGTGATTGCCGGAGTGCTTCCGGTTGAAAAAGCCGAAAAAATAGCGGCACTCCAGAAAGAGGGCCGAACCGTAGCCATGGCAGGAGACGGAATCAACGATGCACCTGCTCTTGCACGCGCCGATGTAGGCATCGCCATGGCCACCGGAACCGACATTGCCATGGAGTCGGCAGGCATAACCCTGCTGAAGGGTGACATTCGAAAAATTTCTCAGGCAATAACGCTCTCGAAATCAACCATGCGGGTTA
>DYNE01000023.1:17500-38356 GCA_020721225.1 Pelodictyon luteolum
GCTGATGCTCCTTCCAGAGGACAGCATGATAGGTTCTGATCTCCTTCATAAGATCATAGAGCACATCATAAGCCCCGAAAAAACAGTGCGTCCCCGACTCGATCCAGTCACCCTCATCGTCTTTCCATGACGATACTTTGCCTCCGTATATTTCTCTCTTTTCAAGAATCTTTGCCTGGAATCCCCTGTCGGTCAGTCGCTTGGCAGCCGTCAGGCCGGCAAGACCGCCGCCGAGAATCAATACCGTTTTTTTTTCTGTACTCATTTTCCTGAATTGAACTTCACATATAATTTCACCGGCCGGAATGCAGAAAACCGCTACACCGCGGAGCGTCCCTCCATAGCCCGGGAAAGCGTCGCTTCGTCAATAAACTCGAGCTCGGCACCAACAGGAATCCCCCGGGCAATCTTTGTAACGGAGATACCGAAAGGTTTAAGCAGTCTGGTAATGTATAGGGAGGTTGTCTCCCCCTCGACTGTTGGATTGAGAGCAAGCACAACCTCTTTAACCGGAACCGTTTCATCCTGTCCTCCGAGACGGGCAAGCAACTCGCGAATCCTGATATCGTCAGGGCCTATACCGTCAAGCGGTGAAACAAGGCCATGAAGCACATGATACTGCCCTTTATAATGACCGGTTTTTTCAAAAGCCAGTACATCTGCAGGCGACTCGACAACGCAGATAACAGACCGGTCCCGGCCGGTGCTGCTGCATATATAACAGGGATCTGCATCTCGGTCGGTAACGTTCTGGCAGACGGAACAGCGAATAACCTTTTCTTTTATATCGATCAGCGCGCCGGCGAGTCTTTCGGCTCCGGACTTCGGTTCATGCAGAATATGCATGGCAAGACGCTGAGCGGTTTTACGACCTATACCCGGCAGTTTGGCAAACTCTTCGATCAGGGTTTCAATGGCCGCCGAAGTATAACGCATCGAGTACTATTTACCGAGGTTCATATTTTTCAGAATATCTGCAGGATTGATCATACCGCCGGCAGCTTTGGATATCTCCTCCTGTGCAAGCGCTGCCGAAGCGTCAAGCGCATTGTTCACCGCAGCAATCACAAGGTCCTGAACCATTTCCGCATCGTCCATAATTTCCGGATCGATCCTGAGCGAGAGCAGTTTCTGTTTTCCGCTCACGCTCACCTTTACCATGCCACCGCCGGACTCGCCATGCGCGACAAGTTTTTCAAGCTGATTCTGCACATCCTGCATTTTCTCGCCGGCTTTCTGAATCTGCTTCATCATATCACCTAAATTCGGCATGCTCATCGTTCGGGTCTCCTTACAGAGTTATCATTTTACAACACTTAACAACACCATACCTACTTTCTGCGCAGAGCCAGATAGATTTTTTCAAGAATATCCGCTGTCGTCAGCTTATATTTTTCGAGCAAATCATCAGGTTTACCCGACTCGCCGAACTGATCCTCCACCCCGACCATTTCAATGGGAACGGGAATGTTACGCGCACAAACACCGGCAACGGCATCGCCAAGGCCATTATAAATCTGATGCTCCTCCGCCGTTACAATGGCACCGGTATCGTTTGCTGCCCGGACAATAGCAAGGGTATCGACAGGCTTGATGGTATGCATATTGATCACCCTGACTCCAACCCCTTCTTTCTCAAGAATACGGGCCGCCTCCAGAGCCTTCCATACCATGATGCCGCAAGCTATGACGGTAACGTCACTGCCGGAATGCAGTTCTATCGATTTTCCGATCTCGAAGCCGTCCTCATCAAGCGTAAAATCCGGAATATTTGGTCTTCCGAAACGAAAGTACAACGGTCCGGTATGCTTTGCAATAGCCCGGGTAGCACGTTTGGTTTCGCTGTAATCGCATGGGACAACCACGGTCATTCTCGGCAGACCTCGCATGAGACCTATATCTTCTAGAATCTGGTGAGTAGCTCCGTCCTCTCCGAGGGTCAGTCCCGCATGAGAGGCGCACACCTTGACATTGAGATTCGAGTAACAGATCGACTGACGAATCTGATCGTACACCCTGCCGGTAGCAAAAACGGCAAAACTTGCCGCAAAAGGTATTTTCCCGGTTGTTGCAAGACCTGCCGCCATGGAAATCATATTGGCTTCGGCAATTCCGGTCTGGAAAAAACGGTCGGGGAAAGCATCGCGGAACTGATTCATGTTCAACGAACCGGTCAGATCGGCACACAGGCCTACAACGGCGCTGTTTTCACGTCCGATTTCCAGCAGAGCCTCACCAAATCCTGTACGGGTAGCCTTGTTCCCCCGTGAAACGTATGCTGCGGCTGCGGTGTCGATGATATTTTCTCCCATTAATTCCAGAATAACTTAAATTAAAAAAAGTAGTTCCGCCCGGCCATCAGCGAACAGGAAAAACCCGGACATAATGACAAAAGTTGAATATAAGCATACAGAAATAGCGGTAAAAAAACAATTAGGGCAAAACTTTCTCACGGACCGTAATATCACCAGAAAAATTGTTCGCCTGTCCGGTGCAAAGGCGGAGGAGCAGATCCTTGAAATAGGACCAGGATTCGGAGCCTTGACAAAAGAAATTATTGAGGTCTGTCCTTCGTTCACTGTCGTGGAAAAAGATCCGAAACTCGCGGCATTCATCCGTACGGAGTACCCGCAACTCAACGTCATAGAAGCCGATTTCCTTAAAATCGATCTTGAAGCTGTCGCCGGCGACATAAAACTCAGGATTCTCGGCAACATCCCCTACTCCATAACCAGTCCTATCCTCTTCAGGCTGCTTGAGTACCGACACTGTTTTATGCAGGCAACCCTTATGATGCAGCATGAAGTTGCCATGCGCATTGTAGCCGTTCCATCAACCAAGGAGTATGGCATTCTGGCCGTGCAGCTGCAGTCTTTTTTCGATGTATCCTACGGCTTCAAGGTCGGACGAAAAGTCTTTAAACCCCAGCCGGGAGTGGACAGTGCGGTCATCACCATAAAGCCGAAAGAACACGTTCCGCTCAGCGATACCGAAGGGTTCAGTCGTTTTGTCCGCTGCGCTTTTCACCAGCGCCGCAAAACCCTGCTGAACAATCTGAAAGAGAGTTACAATCTCGACGCGGTTGACCCTGAAATGCTGAAACTGCGCGCTGAAGCACTTACGATAGATAAGTTTTTCATGCTGTTCGAAATGTTGAAAAAAATCGAAACGACAGACCTGTAAAACTGAAGATATAGTATATACTGCAAGCACAAAGGAGAAAACTTCATGACGAACAATGCAGAAAAAAATCAGCTCCATACAGAGTAATTTGAGTGGCTTCAATGCTATTGCGGCATTGGCAGCAAAAAAAACGGAACCGTTTACTGACGATAACCTGGAACTCAATTTTCAGGATTGTACTCATTTTGATGCCAATATGGCAGCTCCTCTCTACGCGGCCTTGACCAATTATCATGTCAATAGCGTATTAGCAATCAATATCCGTCAGGAAATCCGTACTATTTTAAAAAAAAACGGTTTCCTGGGTGAACTGGGCGTTGTACACCGCGTTGAAGCCGATCAGACCATTCTGCCTTTCTGGCGATTTAATCGCAACGACGGGGTTGCATTTGCCGGTTATCTGCAACATTTCATGAAAGGTCGAGGAATCCCGAACATGTCGGCAAGCCTGACAAAGCGGTTCCTCCAAAGTCTGTTTGAAATTTTCCAGAATGCGGCGATGCATTCAGACTCGAAAAGCGGCATATTTGTGTGTGGACAGTTTTCACCAACCATGCATCGTCTCGACTTTACTATTGCTGATGCAGGTATTGGCATCCGGGAAAACGTTCGGCGTCATTTAAACATTCCAATCAACTCCTGTGCTGCCATTGCCTGGGCAGTACAGGCCGGCCATACTACAAGAACGACCAAGCAGCCGGGAGGCCTTGGATTGAAGCTGCTCAAAGACTTCATTCACATAAACCAAGGAAAAATCCAGATCGTATCCAGATATGGATTTCATGAAATCGCGCATACAGAAGCACCGTTCCATAAGCTCGACTATGATTTTCCCGGAACTTGCGTTAATATTGAAATAAACACCAATGATACACGTAATTACGTTTTGAAATCCGAAATCAAATCGTCCGATATTTTTTAATGCCAGAACCAGCAATGCATAATACAATTACCATATCCATCACCGATATTCTTGGCTGTGATCTCTGCATTTCATCAGAAGACGGCCAGAGGATATTCGAAACCATCGCACCTCTGATAGATGAAGGCAAACAGGTCATCCTTTCGTTTAAAGGGGTTTCCATGCTGATATCGCTTTTTCTGAACACCGCTGTCGGACAGCTTTATGGAAAATTCAGTGATCTGGAGGTGCGGAACCAGCTTGACGTCGAAGGTCTGGCGGCAGATGATCTGGAACTGTTGCAAGGCGTCGTTGATAATGCTAAAAGGTATTACTCAAACCCCCAGGAGTATGACAAGGCATGGGCCCTGGAGGGTGATGATGAAGAATAAAGCTCACGATCTGAACGGTTATTCGTTCACTTTCGAAGAAAAAATTCTTATTGATACCAACATCTGGATTTACCTTTTTCCTCCGCCCGGAAATCCCCGTAATAATTTCGCCACAACGTATTCCTGGGCTTTTTTATCAATGATACGGAAAGGCGCGATCCCTGTTCTTGACCCTTCGATCTTAAGCGAATATATCAACCGTTACTGCCGCATTGAATGGGAAGTCAACTTCAGATCGACATACCCTAAATTCAAAAGCTTCAGAAAATCACCCGACTTTTCAACCGTCGTAAATGCAGCTTCGACTTTTGCAGCCAATATACTTGCAAAAAGCACACTCCAGCCATTGGAGCCGGGTAAGCTGAATCTTGCACAAGCGATTCAGGATTTTCGATCCGGTCAACTTGACTTTAACGATTCCATTCTTGTCAACATATGCAAACAGCTCAACATGAAGCTGCTTACCAACGATTCGGACTTTCTGACGGGAGGCATCGATATTTTGACTGCAAATCCAAAACTGCTGCGCCTGTGCTCATGAACACAAGGGAAATAAGGATAAGCCTGTAACATTTCTGCCGAGATCTGTCTGAAATGCTTATGCTTTCAACGGCTGGCAGCTTCTGTCTATGTAATTGCTGACTCCTGTTCTGACCGAAAAACTACAGGTTCTGTTTATAAACAGAACAGAAGCCTGCAATGCTTCAACAATTGTTGATTGGCCGTAACTGTATTTTTTCTTAACATGAAGGTTAGAGGCTTTAGCCGCAACGACAGTCATCGCGGGTTCCACACAAATACTATTTCTGCCGGTCTCTTTCTGTTCCTTGCTGTTTGATTTCTTCCCGCTTTATTACAAACAACCGTAGATTCCAAAGGGGGTTATCTGTTATGCCGCAGTCTTACAACACCGTCTTTCAACAGTCGATCGAGCAGCCGGATGAGTTCTGGGGTGCCGCTGCATCGGAACTTCACTGGTACAAAAAATGGGATTCCGTGCTGGATTCATCAAACCCGCCGTTTTACCGCTGGTTTTCAGGAGGCATGACCAATACCTGCTACAACGCCCTTGATCGTCATGTGGACGAAGGTCGGGGAAACCAGCTGGCCGTGATCTATGACAGCCCGGTTACCGGTACAAAAGAACGATATACCTACAGGGAGTTCCGGGATATCGTCGCTCTTTTTGCCGGTGCCCTGCAATCAAGAGGCGTAAGAAAAGGAGACCGCGTAATCATCTACATGCCCATGATTCCCGAAGCCGTGGTTGCCATGCTTGCCTGCGCAAGAATCGGGGCCATACACTCGGTTGTCTTCGGCGGTTTTGCATCCCATGAGCTTGCCATAAGGATCGACGACTGCAAGCCGAAAGTTATCATCTCGGCATCGTGCGGCATCGAGCACGGCAGGGTTGTCGATTACAAGCGTCTGCTCGACTTCGCTATCGAACTTGCCCACTTCAAACCTGAAATCTGCATCATCAAGCAGCGCGAACAACTGAAAGCCGAATTGAACGAAGATCGGGATCTCACATGGAAACAGTCTCTACTCGGCGCCGAACCGGCACAATGCGTTCCAGTAGAATCGTCCGATCCACTCTATATCCTTTACACATCAGGCACTACAGGCCAGCCGAAGGGTATCGTGCGCGACAACGGCGGCCACATGGTGGCCATGAAATGGTCGATGGAAAACGTCTATAACGTCAAACCCGGTGACGTTTACTGGGCTGCCAGCGACGTGGGATGGGTCGTAGGCCACTCGTACATCGTCTATGCCCCGCTGCTCCATGGGTGCACCACACTTATCTTCGAAGGGAAACCGGTCGGCACTCCCGATCCGGGAACATTCTGGAGAATCGTAAACGAATACAGTGTCGCGGTGCTCTTTACCGCTCCGACCGCCTTCAGGGCTATCAAAAAAGAGGATCCGAAAGGCATGTATATGAAAAAATACGATCTTTCCAGCCTGCGTACGCTCTTTCTTGCCGGTGAACGCGCCGATCCCGATACCGTCAAATGGGCTGAGGAAAAACTGCAGGTACCGGTAATCGACCACTGGTGGCAGACAGAGACCGGCTGGGCAATCGCCGCAAACTGCCAGGGTATCGAACCCGGCCCAATAAAATACGGATCGGCTTCAAGAGCGGTTCCCGGTTACAATGTACAGGTAATCAATCAGGAAATGGAACAGCTTCCTGCCGGACAAATGGGAGACATTGTCATCAAGCTGCCTCTACCTCCCGGCACCATGCTGAGTCTGTGGAAAGCGGACATCCGGTTTGTCGAAAGTTATATGACAAGCTTTCCCGGATATTATCAGACCAGCGACGCCGGTTTTATCGACGAAGACGGTTATATTCACATCATGTCTCGCACTGACGACATCATCAATGTTGCTGGCCACCGCCTCTCTACGGGCTCTATCGAAGCGGCTCTCTGTGAGCACCCCGACGTTGCCGAAAGCGCGGTTATCGGTGTCCACGACGATCTCAAGGGTCAGGTACCGCTTGGCTTCCTGGTACTGAAAGCCAATGTCGATACTCCGGAAACCCAGATTGTCAAGCATGTGATCGAATACGTGCGGGAGAACATCGGGCCGGTTGCGTCATTCAAGCATGCGGTTATCGTCAATCGACTGCCGAAAACCCGTTCAGGCAAGATCCTTCGCGGCACCATGCGAAAAATCGCCAACAGCGAGGAGTACGCCATGCCGGCAACAATCGACGATCCGGCAATTCTCGACGAAATAAGGGAGGCGCTGCAAACCATCGGTTATGCAGTAAAAAGCCGACCCGTAACAAAAGAAGCATGATCAGAAAGATCGACCATATCGCCATAGCTGTCCAGAACCTTGAAAGCGCACTCGAAACGTTCATGAACGTACTTGGGTGCGCCCCCGGGGATATCACCATTGAAGAGGTACCATCGGAAAAGGTAAGGGTTGCATTCATTCCGGTGGGTGACACAAAAATCGAACTGCTCCAGCCACTCTCCGACGACAGCCCCATTTCGAAATTTCTGCAGAAAAACGGGGACGGCATGCACCATATCGCGCTGCAGACAGATAATATCGAAGAGGAGACGGCACGACTCGCTTCGGTAAACCTCAGCACGCTTGGTGCCCCGAAAGAGGGAGCCGGAGGAAAACGCATTGTATTTCTTCATCCGAAAGAGACCAACAGAGTCCTGCTGGAATTCACACAGAAACATTCTTGACCAACCCTGGATAACGTTTACTGCCAACTGTGAAACATTTTTATCTGCCTTTCGAGAAGAAAACCGGTTTCAGCTGCTCACATGAAGCTGTGGAAGCCTTGAGCGAATACGAAAAATATCAGCTCTCCTTTCATCCTGAACGTCCGAAATATCTCGATTATCTCACCATTTTCGAAACACCCGAAGAGTGTCTTTCTAACGATGAACATGGCAGCTGTGTCATCCAGACACACAGAGCATCGCTTAAAACTGGAGAAAACCTGATTCCCGTCATGCTGATCGGTCAGCAGTCCGGTCCGACGTCTGACTTCTCCCTTATGAAAAAACTCATGAAGGAGCCGGGAAACATCAGTCGCTGGAACCACGGCATGCCTACTCCGGCAGCTTTTCAGAAAGCTATCGATGCCATTCAGCTTGCTGAAGAAGAAAACCGCATTGTCATAACCGTTATCGACACGGCAGGAGCGGACCCCACAGAAGAATCGGAAGCCGGCGGCATTGCCTGGAAAATCGGACGCTGCATGAAAGCTCTTGCCGAAGCGCGGGTGCCTACCCTTTCGGTAATCATCAACCGCGGATGCAGCGGCGGTGCGATTGCCCTGACCGGATGCGATGTCGTGCTCGCCATGGAATACGCGACCTATCTGGTCATCTCTCCGGAGGCCTGCTCATCGATTCTGTTCCATACAAGGGAAAAAGCCAATCTTGCCGCAGAAATATCACAGATAACAGCAAAAGAAGGGCTGAAAAACGGCATCATCGATGATCTGATTCTCGAAACGCAAGGGCCTGCCCACCGCTTCAGGGAAGCCGCCATGAAATCTTTCAGAGCCTCCGTAACGACATGGGTCGGGAAGCTGCACGAATCCGGTTTCGATCGGGTTTTCGAAACAAGAGTGCAGCGCTGGGAAAAAATCGGACAATGGAGCACCATCAGCGAAAACGAAATCCTTGCCTTTGAAAAACCGGTTTCCTTCTTTATCCCGAAACCGGAAAAAGGGCTTTTCATTGCCCGCCATAAAAAATGTACGGACAACGAAGGAAAAAATATTGTTGACCCGGTACTCTATTCGAAGTTGCTGTCGGATAACTTTGTCTGCTCCTCCTGCGGGTACCGGTACGTGCGTCTTACAGCTCACGACTATATCGATCTGGTGCTCGACCGGGACTCTTTTTCCGAACATCCCGAGACCCGGTATATCGTTGACCGGGATATTCTCGGTTTTCCCGACTATCCGCATAAAATAGAAGCTGCCCGCCATAAAACCGGTGCAGCCTCGTCATTCATAACCGGAAACGGAACCATCGAAGGAGAGCCGGTTGTATTCTGTGCCACCAATTTCAATTTTCTCGGCGGTTCCTTCTGCATGTCAACCGGTGAAAAAATCTGGCGGGCGGCCAAAATAGCCATAGAGGGCAAAAAGCCGCTCATTATCCAGGCAACAGGTGGAGGCGCAAGAATGCATGAAGGGTGTTCGTCGATGGTCAGTATACCCAAGCTTCATGTGGCAGTTTCCAGGGTTGAAAAAGCCGGCCTCCCGGTTATCACCATCGTTACCGACCCGACTCTCGGCGGTGTAGCTATCGGCGTTGCATCGAGAGGGTTCAGAATTTTCGAACATAATGCCGGAAACATAGGCTTTTCAGGAAAACGGGTGATCGAACAGTATACCGGTCACAAAACATCCAAAGAGTTCCAGACAACCTCATGGCTGCAGCAGAAAGGATTTGTGGATAAAACCGCCCTTCCGACCTCTCTCAGGCATGAAATAGCCACGATCCTCAGAATGCATGCCGCACCGCAGTTCAATGCAATTCCATGAGAACATGCCATCTTATCACGAAATGACACCATCCACCAACAAACAGCTCTTTCAGGAGTTTCCATCCGTCGATTGGAACACCTGGAAAGCAAAAGCCATATCCGATCTGCGCGATACACCCTATGAACGGATCATGTGGAATACTCCGGACGGATTTACCATCGAACCCTGGTATGCATCAGGCAATGCGGTAACTCTGCCTGGTCAACAGGAACCGAAACAACGCAACATCTGGAGAAACTGCCGCAGAATAAAGGTTTCGGACACCGGAAAGGCAAATCGTGAAGCCCTGGACAGCCTTCTTTCACAGGAGGTGACCGCGCTGGAGTTTCATCTGGGTGCTCCGCAGCTCTGCCAGAATGAAAGCCTCTGCGAGCTGCTGCAGGGCATAAATATTCCGGCAGCTGCGATATACTTTTCAGGAGCAGTCACCGATCAGGTATCGTTGCTTGAAACCCTTGCAACTATGCCGGGATTCATCGAGAACAGCGGAGGACTCATTTCGGAAACTCCCGTAACCATGCAAGAAAAGGAAAACCGCCTTTTCAGCGCTGCAGATGCCATGCCCGGCTTTCGTTTTCTTGCCGTCGATACCGTTCCCTGGCACGAACAGGGAGCGACACCTTCGCAGGAAATCGCGCTCGCGCTGGCCGCGGCAAGCGATATCCTCAACCGATTTACCTCCGCAGACATAGAGCCCGACCGGATTGTCGGGGCCATGGAAATCATTATGGCCGCAGGGTCAAGCCATTTCACCGAACTTGCCAAACCCAGAGCGCTAAGAAAACTTTTTCGGCATATAGCCACGGCTTACGGTGCAGAAAAAACGTTATTTCCCCGGCTTTTCGCCAGAACATCGCCAAGGAACCTGTCGCTGCTCGACCCGTTCACCAATATTCTGAGACAGACGACCGAAACTGTTTCGGCGGTTCTCGGGGGTTACGACACCCTGCAGATAACTCCTTTTGACGGTGGTCTTTCCGTTTCGGAGAGCGATGCCGAACGGATCTCGGGTAATATTCACCTTATCCTCAAGGAGGAATCCTGTCTCCACCGTGTCGCCGATCCTGCAGCCGGCTCGTATTACCTTGAAACCCTGACAGCTGAACTGGCACAGTCCGCATGGAACTTTTTCCTTGACCTTGAAGCTGCGGGAGGTCTTGCCTCAGCCATACAAAGCGGCCTGGTAAAACAGAAAATCACCGAAGGAAACGCGGCAAAAAGAAAAACTCTGGAGAACCGGAAAAAAACCCTCATCGGCGTTAACCGTTACCCATGGCCGCTCACGCCGATTCAGGAAAAGAACATCGTGGCTCTGCAGCAAGCCATACTGTCAGCACCCGATGGGAGCGAAACCGCCGGGTTCGAACGTCTTCGCCTGAAAGCCGAAACCCGACGCATCACTTCAGGCTTTCAGCCATCCGTCTTTATCTGGCTTTCAGGAGATCCGGGCATCAGTTTCAGACAGGCCGCTTTTGCGGATGACTTTTTCCGTTGCGGAGGTTTTGCCGTCACGGGAATCACCCAGCTCGAACCCAACGAAAAATCCTGTGCGAAAGCACTGGAAAACAATCCGGACATCGTTGTGCTCTGCATTGCCGAAAAAGACCCGGTACCGACAGCAGAAACCATCTGTCGCGCCCTTTGCGCCCTGAAACCGGGCATCATACCGGTCATGGCCGGCAAACCTCCAGAACAAAAGGAACGGCTCCTTACGGCAGGACTCGACAGTTTTATCCATACCGGTGTCAATGTCCTTGACATGCTGCAATCGTATCACCTTAAAACCGGAGTACAATGAGACCGGACTTTTCTGAAATCGATATTTTTTCTCTCCCTGAAGGAACGCCCTCTGCTGCAGAAACGCCTATACAGGAAAACTGGACAACGGCTGAAGGTATCGGCATCCGCTCACGCTATACGGTACGCGACATTGAAAAAGCCGATCACCTCCACTTCGCTCCGGGTTTTCCTCCATACGCAGGCGGTCCATACACCACCATGTACACCACGAGACCCTGGACTATCCGCCAGTATGCCGGTTTTTCGACTGCAGAAGAATCTAATGCGTTTTACCGCAAAAATCTTGCCGCAGGCCAGAAGGGGCTCTCGGTTGCTTTCGACCTTCCGACGCACCGGGGCTACGATTCGGATCATGAAAGGGTAATCGGCGACGTCGGCAAGGCTGGGGTTGCCGTCGATTCGGTAGAGGATATGAAAATTCTCTTCGATCGCATTCCTCTCGACGACATCTCGGTTTCGATGACCATGAACGGAGCGGTGCTCCCGGTCATGGCATTTTACATCGTTGCAGCCGAAGAACAGGGGGTTCCTGTCGAAAAACTGAGCGGCACTATCCAGAACGACATTCTCAAAGAGTTCATGGTGCGAAACACCTACATCTATCCGCCGGAACCCTCGATGCGCATTATCGGAGATATTGTCCGCTATACCAGCAGCAGGATGCCGAAATTCAATTCGATCAGCATTTCCGGATACCACATGCAGGAAGCCGGAGCCACCGCAGACCTTGAACTTGCCTACACGCTCGCTGACGGTCTCGAATACATCCGTACCGGTCTGAAGTCCGGCCTTGACATCGACAGCTTTGCTCCCCGTCTCTCCTTTTTCTGGGCTGTCGGCATGAACTATTTCATGGAAATCGCCAAACTGCGTGCGGCAAGAATGCTCTGGGCGAAAATCGTAAGCGGCTTCAATCCGAAAAATCCGAAATCGCTCATGCTGCGCTCACACTGTCAGACATCCGGATGGAGCCTGACGGAACAGGATCCTTACAACAACATTGCCCGAACCTGCATCGAAGCGCTTGCCGCCACACTCGGCCATACACAGTCGCTGCACACCAATGCGCTTGATGAAGCCATAGCCCTTCCCTCTCCCTTCTCCGCCAGAATCGCCCGAAACACGCAGCTCTACCTGCAGGAAGAGACCGACATCACCAGATGTATCGACCCCTGGGCGGGTTCTCACTATGTCGAATATCTCACCGGAGAGCTTGCTGAGAAAACATGGAAAATCATCAGTGAGATCGAAGAGGCGGGAGGCATGGTCAAGGCTATCGAACAGGGAGTGCCGAAATTGCGCATAGAGGAGGCTGCAACCCGAAAACAGGCCCGCATCGACTGTGGAGAGGATATTATCGTAGGCGTAAACGGCTATACCACCAGCAGCAGTACCGATATCGATCTTCTTGAAGTGGACAACACCATGGTGCTCCAGCAGCAGGTCGATCGCCTTAAACGGATCAGAGCCGAAAGAAACAGCGAGGAAACCGTTTCAGCCTTGCTGGCAATCGAGAACTGTGCCGAAAACGGCACAGGAAACCTTCTCGAACTGGCCGTCGATGCAGCCCGAAAGCGGGCTACCCTCGGCGAAATTTCATCAGCCTGCGAAAAGGTGTTTGGCCGGTACCGTTCCACCATCAGGCTCAATACCAACGTTTACCGCTCACAGATGCAGCATAACAGGCTATTTCAGGAAGCGCAGGAACTTGCCGACCGGTTCGCATCGCTTGAAGGGCGCAGACCGAGAATCATGGTTGCCAAGGTCGGTCAGGACGGCCATGACCGGGGAGCCAAGGTAATCTCAGCAGGATTTGCCGACATAGGGTTCGATGTGGATATCAGCCCGCTCTTCCAGACACCTGAAGAGGTTGTCCGGCAGGCGCTCGACAACGACGTGCACCTTATCGGCATCTCAAGCCTCGCCGCAGGCCATAAAACACTGATTCCAAAAATCATTGCGTCACTCAGGGATGCGCACCGCGAGGATATTCTTGTCGTAGCCGGCGGCATCATTCCTGAACGCGACCATGCGTTCCTCTACCAGCAGGGAGTGGCGGGCATCTTCGGACCGGGTACCGTTATTGCCGATGCTGCGGTGAAGATACTCAAGCTGCTGCTCGCAAAATTCGAACATGAGTAGCAGGCCGAAAATCCATGCAGAAATCAGTGAAACCCTACGAACCAGGCATAGACGAGATGGTAGCCGGTATCCTCGGTGGAGACCGGCAGATGCTGAGCCGCGCCATAACCCTCATCGAATCGTCGAGAAAGGAGCACGAAACCAAAGCTCACGATATCCTTGACCGGTGCCTCACCGTAAAAAAAGAGACCATCCGCATAGGTATCACCGGCTCGCCCGGAGCCGGTAAAAGCACCTTTATCGAAACACTTGGAGAGACAATCATCAACGAAGGACACCGGCTCGCCGTACTTGCCATCGACCCGAGCAGCAGCCGCTCAAGAGGCAGCATCCTTGGCGACAAGGCCCGTATGGAGAAGCTTGCGACCCGCAGTGAAGCCTTTATCCGTCCCACCGCCTCTTCGGGACATCTGGGAGGGACATCGCCTAAAACCCATGAAGCCATAGTACTGTGCGAATCAGCGGGTTTCGATGTCATTCTGGTAGAAACCGTCGGGGTTGGCCAGTCAGAAATCATGATCGACTCAATGGTGGATTTTATCCTGCTGCTCATGCTTCCGGGATCGGGCGATGAGCTTCAGGGCATCAAGCGAGGCATCATGGAGATCGCCGACGCGATAGCCATCACGAAAGCCGACGGCGATCAGGGGGCACTGGCCAATGTATCGAAAGCCAATTTCGCGGCGGCACTCCACATGCTTCCTCCGAAACACTCCTTCCATGAACGCAAGGTCTTTTTAACCTCAGCCATCACCGGAACAGGCATAACCGATGTCTGGCAGGAGATTCAGGGCACAGTAGCCGCCATGCGGAACCGGGGTATCCTGCAGGAGCGTCGTCAGGAACAACTGAAACAGCTTCTCCACACAGTGCTTGACGGCATGCTCAAAGCACGTTTTTTCAGTGATCCCGACGTTCAGGGCGTACAGCCCGGAATAGAACGACAGGTACTTGCAGGAACCCTCAGTCCATTCAGCGGAGCGAAATCGCTGCTCGACGCTTTTCATCGAACGGAATGACGGCAACAGCCCTTTAAGGGCGGATTAACCCTGCTCTTCGATAAATTCCTTTTCGTCACTCTTAACGATCAGTACCGGGCAGTTGGCCTTGCGGACCACGGTTTCAGCAACGCTTCCCATAATCAGGCGGCTGAGCCCCTTCTTGCCATGAGAGCCCATAATGACAAGGTTCACATCAAGTTCAGCGGTTTTTTCAAGGATAACATCCGCCGGATTACCGATCTCGACCGAACTCTCAACTTTCAGACCTTCAGCCAGCAGCTCGTTCTTCAGAACATCGAGATCCTCCTCTGCGGCTTTTTCAAGATCCTCTTCAAGAGGTATGTAGTTCAGAGAAAGATCGACCGCCATAGGCCTTGGTTCGACAACATTGAGCAGAAAAATCGAAGCGCCCATGCTGACGGCAAATTCATGCGCATAGCGTACTGCCTTGCGCGATGCATCGGAAAAGTCAACCGGGCAGAGAATGGTACGGATTTTGAACATGGCTGTTTTGGTTTAGGATTCCTTTGTCGAAGCTCCCTTTTCCACAAACGGACGGAGAAGGTCTATCGGTACAGGGAAAAGAATGGTGGAATTGTTCTCTCCGGCAATATCCTGGAGGGTCTGCAGATAACGAAGCTGCAGCGCCGCAGGAGTGGCGGAAATGATCGCCGCAGCTTCGGAAAGACGCTGCGAAGCCTGAAATTCGCCTTCGGCATTGATGATTTTCGAACGGCGCTCCCGCTCGGCTTCGGCCTGCTTGGCCATAGCCCTGCGCATCTCCTCCGGAAGGTCGATCTCCTTGACTTCGACCTTGCTGACCTTCACGCCCCACGGTTCGGTGTCCTTGTCGAGAATGGTCTGAATACGTTCATTGATCTCATCCCTTTCGGCAAGCAGGTTGTCAAGCTCGCCCTGGCCACAGACGCTGCGCAGTGTCGTCTGGGCAAGCTGCGAGGTCGCAAAATGAAAATCCTCGACATCGATGATGGATTTGATAGGATCGAGAACCCTGAAATAGACAACCGCACTCACCTTGACGGAAACGTTGTCACGGGTTATGATGTCCTGAGGAGGCACGTCGAGCGTAACGGTACGCAGATCGACACGCACCATCTTGTCGATGCCGGGAATGAGAATGATCATTCCGGGACCTTTTGCGCCAAGCAGCCTCCCGAGCCTAAAAACGACCGCACGCTCATACTCCCGCAGTATCTTGACCGACGAGCCAAGAAAAACCGCGACAAGAACAAGTATTGTAAGAATATTCATTGTAAGCATATCGCTACTCCTCTGTTTTTGTTACCTGTAATTGAAGCCCTGTAATACCTGTCACCCTTATCGAAGTTCCTTCCGGCAGCTTTTCACCTGCGACTGCCTCCCACAGCTCTCCATGCACAAAAACCTTGCCCGCAGAAGCGCCTTCGATCTGTCGCACGACCCTGCCCGACTCTCCCAGAAGGCCCTCCTGTCCGCTCAACTGTCGGGCAGAGGAGGAACTCAGGACAACCCTGACGATAGCGCCGGCCGCAACTGCAAAAACAACAAATACAGGAAGAAAAACAAACAGGGAAAGTTCTGTTCCGGAACCCGGAGTGCCGAAAAGCATAAGCGAACCGGCAAAAAGAGCGATGAGGCCCGCAATGGCAAGAACGCCTCCGCTGGTTACGAACAGCTCGAGACCGAGAAAAAGCACCCCAAGCGCAAGGAGAAGCGCCCCGGTGATGCTTACCGGAAGCATCTGCATTGCGTAAAGCCCGAGAAGCAGCGAAACCGCTCCGGCAACACCGGGAAAAATCGCTCCTGGATTGGCGAGTTCGAAGTAAAGCCCGACAAGTCCTGCAAGAAACAGTATATAGGCAATGTTCGGATCGGCAATCCTCATAAGAACCTGTTCCTGAAAGGCAGGTTCAATCAGGCTCAACCGAGCCCGCGCCGTTTCAAGTACCAGCTCCCGGCCCCCGATTTTCACTCTCTTTCCGTCAATCTCCCTGAGCAGCATGGACGGAGTTGCGGCAATCAGATCGATCGCGCCGATCCGAATCGCTTCCTGCGCACTTGAAGCCCTGCTCTGGCGAACCGCCTGCTCTGCCCATTCCGGGTTCCTGCCTCGCAACTCCGCGAGACTTCTGGCATAAGCGGCGATATCACTTGCTGCTTTTTTACTCATAATATCACCAGATTTATCACCACCACCCATGCCTACCGGATGGGCCGCCCCGATCTCGGTGCCGGGCGACATGGCAGCAACATGGGCCGAAAGCATCAGAAGAGCCCCGGCTGAAGCGGCCTGCGCACCGGAAGGCGATACATAGACAATGACGGGGATTTTTGAAGCCAGTACATCCTGCACCATCAGGCGCAGGGAACTTACCAGACCTCCGGGGGTATCGAGCTCCACCAGCAGCGCCACTGACCCGTCAGCATGGGCCTGATCGAGCGCGCGTGAAAAATATTGTGCGCTGGCAGGATTTACCGATCCCGAAAGCACGATACGCGAAACCGTAACCTGCCCCGCCGCATACCCCTGCCCGGAGAAAAAGAACACTAACACAAGTATGAACAGGAATGCCGCACACCTGCGGAGATACGCGAAGCTTGCCATGGAAAGTCTGTTCGGTGAAAACATGCATCTGCTATCAATATAATGAAATAAACCATGCTCATCGTTCCCGCTAAACCGATATGCCCCGGGAAGCGCAAGATTGCGCGCCAAATGACATCAAACAGGAAGGATACTCCTGCAACAGTTGCGCCCAACGAAACTAATGCATATGTTTCGTTGTTTTTTCTCTCGATAACGATCAACGCATATTTCTGAATAAACAACCATACAATTATCCATGTACTTCGATCCTTTATACTTCGTCTTTGCGCTCCCGCCCATGCTGCTTGGCTTGTGGGCCCAATTCAGGGTTAAATCAGCGTTCAGTAAATATTCGCAGGTGCGCACCAACTCAGGCATCAACGGAGCGCAGGCCGCGCGCAAACTGCTTGAACGTGGCGGTCTGGGAAACGTAACGGTAGAAGCGACCCGCGGCATGCTTTCAGACCATTACGACCCTCGTCATAAAGCGCTTCGACTGAGCGAAGAGGTGTACAATCTGCCAAGTATCGCATCGGTCGGCGTAGCGGCCCACGAAGCGGGGCATGCCCTGCAGGACAAAACCGGTTATTTGCCCCTGCAGATCCGCTCGATCATGGTTCCTGCGGTATCCATCGGCAGCAACATGGGCCCGATCATCTTCATGGTCGGCATGTTCATGGCCGGAACGCTCGGCACCACCCTTGCATGGGCCGGCATCATCCTATTCGCAGCCACGGCGCTCTTCGCACTCGTAACGCTTCCCGTAGAATTCGACGCAAGCCGACGGGCAAAAGAACTGCTTGTTTCGCAAGGCATCGTCTCACCTGCCGAAATGCAGGGAGTGAACGCCGTACTCAACGCTGCCGCACTCACCTACGTCGCCGCTGCCGCGCAGGCCATCATGCAGCTCGTTTATTTCCTGACGGTCATGAACCGACGGAATTCGTAGTCAGGTTTTATTCATAGGGCTCTCCAACTATCCTGTTATAAACCTGTCACAAACAGCGCGAAGGTCGCTGACAAATAACGTAAGTCAGACATTGCACCCGGCTTACGTTATTTGTGGTGATGTGGGCTATGGTTCCACCGCCTTCATACCGCTCAGGATGAAAGAGGGGGGTTGTTATCTGCCCGGAGGTACAACCCACCCAGTCATTCCGTAATTCGTTTCGAAATGATTCAGAATCAGGGCACCTCTTTTTTGATTCAGGGCGGATCAGTTTTACTCCCCGACTGTCAACGAAAACGAAGTACTTGCCGCGATCGAGAAAATCCCCGAGCCGGGATATCGTTGCGACAACGTCGAAATTGAACGCATGCACGCCGACGACAAGCATTATCCCGTCAAGCCGTTTACCCAACATTGCCGCTTCCTCCGGCACATCTCCGGATGTCGCGATCTGAATCGTGAATATCGTGCTCATAAAAAATTACCGGAGAGAAAACTTGCGCTGCAAAAAAGCAGGAATCTCTTCCCGGTCGACCGTAAGCTCCATCAGCCTTCCTTCCGAAACAGATTTAAAGCGGTTTCCTATGAGGACCTCTTTACCCGAGGGTGTCTGCAGAACAACCAGCAACGACTTCATAAAAATCGAATCAGGATGCGTCGAGTTCAGATAGTTGGCCGGTTCGAAATCCACCCACTCCTGCGGGGCGAGATTGAACTCGTAGAGATTTTTCGATACGCCATCGGCAATCGACTGCAGGAGATAATTCCCTTCCGGACTCTTCGATAGCCTGAAGGTGTCGAAATCCTGCATGATCTCCCGGTCGAGATCGTTCATGTTGACCGGCTCGCGTATGCCGTAGCTGCCGAAACCCAGATCGCAGAGCCATTGACTGCCATCTATCGTTGCCACGACCGCCATATGCGTTTTGGGGCGGCGGACAGGGTAGGTCATTGGACGTGCGGCCACGAACCGGTGTGGAATACCCAGCGCATCGAGAGCCATAGCAAACAAGCCGTTCACCTCGTAGCAATAGCCTCCCCGCTGCCGATCCACGATTTTCGTATAAATTTCCTCCGGAACGAGCGATACAATCTTCCCGTTTTGAACGTCAAGATTTTCGAACGGCACCGTAAAGAGCTGGCAACGCATCATGCTTTTCAGCGTGGCAAAATCAGCCGAAGCGGCACCCTGAAAACCAATTCGGGAAAAATATGCCTGCAAATCAAAATTATCAGCTTTCATCTGTTCCTCATTACAATCACAATATCCCTTATTACTCCTGACTCCCAACCCTTCACTTGATAAAGTATCCGGCGGCCCTCCACACTCCATCATTATCGAGCATGAATGTCACGGTCTCCGTAGCGGACTTTTTGTGTTCGAATACCGACTGCATGGTCATGACGACATACCGGCCATCCGGCGCGCCGGGAAGAGTGGTCGACTCCTGAGCCGTCGCCATCTCGCGCCTCACCAGTTTGCCCAAAGGCTTGCGAACGCCGTCAAGGGAGGTCCGCCACTGTTCTTCAGTTACCTCTCCCCTGAAAAGGGCAGATGCACTCCTCCAGCTCTCGGCATACCTGCCGCTGTCCATCAGGGAAAGCCAGTCCATTCCCGCGGAAACAGCCATCTTCTCCGCCCCGGTCGCACCCCGAACAGCAGCAAAACCGACAGTCAGAAGCACCATGGTCATCAATGCAATCGACAGGGTTCTCATGTGATCTCAGCTTTGGTTAACAATGAAATCCGTTACACCTGGTTCAGCAAAGATACGATTTCAGTGAACGAATCGACAACAAACGTCGGGTTAAGGCTGCGAAGTTCGTCCCCGGAATTGTTTCCCCAGGTAACGGCACAGGTATCGGCAGCAGCCCGCTGCCCCATCTCGATATCGTACACCGTATCGCCCACCACCAGGCAGTGGTGGGGCTCTACGCCGAGAGCCCCGAGCGCAAGATTCACCATATCGGGAGCCGGTTTTTTGCACTCCACGTCCTGCTCGCCGGCAACGAAGGAGAAACGGTCGAAAATGCCGAGATACCGCATCATGGCAAGCAATGCCGGCTTTCCCTTGCTGGAGGCAACCGCGAGCAGCACGCCCCGGCATTGCAGCATTTCCAGAGTCTCCTTCACCTCCGGAAACAGCCGTGTCTCCCCATAGGCAACCTCATCGTAATAACGCCTGTAGAGCGGAACCGCTTCGGCAGCCTTCTCGGAATCAAGCCCGAGCGCAGTTTCAAGCGTCTTCTGCAGCGGCAGACCGATGCCGCGTTTCACCGTCGGCCAGTCTATGCCGGGCAGACCCAGGTCCCGCGCCGCCAGCTCCAGGGCCCGCAATATCCCCGCCTCCGTATCGGCCAGCGTCCCGTCGAAATCAAACACCACAAGCCTGTACTTCATGCAACATGCTCCTTGCCCGACCCGAATCGACGGGAAAAAGAAAATATTCCGGAATATCCTGTAATATCTGAAAAACCAGCTGTTCGCTTTGCGTGCATGGAAATAAATCCTTTTTGTGAATGGAGCTTGAGGCAATGTAAGAAACACGGCGATGAAAATTGGAATTCCTGGCGCAACAGGACAGGCCGGACGATTGTTGCCAAACGGCTGGTTTCGATCATATCCGGACGCCTGCGAATTCACCCTGTTACCTGTCATTGCCTGTCTGAAACAATATGCCCACGCGCCCCGCAGGCCGGGACTCTGGATCCAGGCGCTGTACGCAGAACCGGGGCGGTTCCGGCTCGACCTGCAAGTCACTCCCTTTCCTGCCGGATCAATATCCCGAAAAATCCGTTGTACACCTGAATTCCCGGAGAATTATAACGATGCCGGGTCAAGGACGGGAGTATCGTG
>DYNE01000106.1 GCA_020721225.1 Pelodictyon luteolum
TACACCACAATATACGCTTCTGATATCATCACCCACTTGAAATAGCGAGGAGCCTGAAAAAACAATAAGTTACAGGATTTTTTAGGGTAAAAATCAAGCCCAACTGTAGAAGATCAGTAAGGCGAACAGGCGGAATTTCTTTTTTAAAAAAGTCAATCGTTCGACCAATGTTCCATCCATAACTCCCGGTCGGGCAGCGCTGGTTGGGTTGATGCACCCGTTACCTTGGTGGCTTGATGGATCCTTTCATATCCCTCCTGGAAGTCCATAAGCTCCTGTATTTTATGCAATGTGCCGGTCAGAATCTGCGGCTTACATTCACAAAAGGCCCCTATGGCCCGTACGCCGAAAACCTTCGCCACGTATTGCATGCACTCGAAGGGCACATGCTATCCGGTTACGACGATGGCGGCAGGAAACCCGACACTGAAATCACTCAGCCGAAGCGTCTGGCTGACATCCTGTTTGCCAATCTGGCCGGTCGTTTACGCATTATCGCTCGCATACACATTGGCCGTATTGTTCCAGTTATCATCCCCATCGGCAACAACCGACACCGAACCGGGAGAAAGCCATCCGGTTTCAGCCATCAGGCACCGCTTCCGATCAACCGATCCCTGCAAACCCGGTAAAACGCCGGATTGTCCCGAAGCGTTACCGCCTGTCGCTCCTGTGGAGCGAAAATCCATTGGTAGGGACAATTTCTTTCCCGGGGTTTCACCCCGGGCGCTCCTAAGGGGCTGGGGATTGGGAAGATGGCGGAATGATGGGCGGGGGCAGGTGAGGCAACAAAAAATCTGCCATCCGCAACCAAGCGATACCTTATCCCGCCTCCTTTCAGCGTCGGTATCGTCCCTCAATTTCCCGTTATTCCCTCTTCTCTACTTCCCGCAACACTGCTTGAACTTCTTGCCACTGCCGCAGGGACACGGGTCGTTACGCCCGACGCGAGGCTGCGCCTTCGCCGCCCTGGCGAGGCTTCTCCCGGCAAGAAAGTCTCGCCTCATTGGTGCCCAATACTCTTGCATATCCAGCACATAATCCCCCATCTCATCGATCAGCTCCTTTCTGAGCTCAGCTTTTTTGACCGGATCAACACCCTTCTTCTCGTCAAGAAACCCCGACATTACAATAAACGGTATAAGCAAATCGGCCCCTTCTTCATCACCAAACGTCCGCTCCCACACAT
Source organism: Pelodictyon luteolum (assembly GCA_020721225.1). Classification (GTDB taxonomy): domain Bacteria; phylum Bacteroidota; class Chlorobiia; order Chlorobiales; family Chlorobiaceae; genus Chlorobium; species Chlorobium luteolum_C. The sequence goes on from DYNE01000106.1 coordinate 1,190, forward strand.
GCTTATCGATCGTAGCCCCTACCATAAAGCCTACGGCCCAATCCATCGACAATTTCATCCGCTCTTCTTCCGATTCGATCTGCATAAATTCGAATAGCGGCAAATAGTCATCAGAACTCTCCGACAAATGATCTACGACGGAATTCATGTACGAAAGCATCAGACCCAACCCCTTTTCAACCTGAGCTTTGGAGATAAAACCCGGTTGTTGACCCGCCCCTGAAATATCCCACACATACGGCAACCATTGGTTCGGCATCAGAGTTACCGGATGAATCGCAAGAGCCGCAAAAAACCCGTCAAGCATAAAAAGCGACATCGTGCTTTCGGGAAGTTCATCCGAATGGAGAAAATCCTGAAGCTCAGCCAACAGCCGCATCTGCTCCTCAACCTCTTCAGGATTCATCATCTCACCATTCCTTGAACGCCCTCCAGTTACCGACTGATTGAAAACAGTGCAATCAAACGCTTCAGGATCGAAATCTTCACCATACAATTCCACCGCCTCCTGATGACCCTCGGCATCACTGTCCCTCAACTGTTCGAGCAAGTCAAAATAGCCAGGCACCCCGCCACAATCCTCAGGCGGGCAGGCTCCCTGGCCACCCAGACACCACACCGGCTGATCTGGCGCTTCAAGTCCGACTATCGCCTCCAGCACAATCTCATGTGCCCATTCATCGCCGAAATCATAGATATACAGACACTTGTCACCCGGCTCACTGATCAGCGATGACAGCCAGTACTGCCTCTCATTCAGCGCACCAGGCAACAAAGCGTGCTCTTCAGCACTTCCATATCGTTTCCGGTCTGCTCCCACAAACTCATGCTGATGACTGTTCGTCCAACCCATAACCATCTGCAACACAATGTGAACCTCATTCAACCGAGCATCACCCGGTACCCGAACCCGCCGCCACACTTCCGGCTCAATCTCCAGAAGCGACACCCTGACCTCATAAACAACCATAATTCATCTGATTTTTTTCAATACCAAATCAATCACTGATCCGTATTGCCGCTTTTTTTTATAGAAAACAGCTCCCGACGGGTTCCATCTTTTCCGCATGAACACCCTCCGGATTGAAATCACATCCCCGACTCTACATCCCGTCTCAATCGGAAACAGGTCTCCGCAGTTCTACGTCTCCGGTACGTAAGTAAAAAAGGTAAAAACAAAAAACTCACCCTGAGCGCGCTGATCTTACGGGAAGCGGGGTGAGCATGTTGCAGGTATTATAAGGAAAAAAACCAGTTCTACAGAACGATAAAACAGAACATTATTCACAGTTTAATAAACTCTTTATCACGTTACCTTCATCATTTCCCAACAACTCACCACCACCATCCTCAACCACAAACCGCACCGGAAACAACGTCCGCCGCAAAAACCCATCCATCAAACCCATAATCCCTCCATCTCATGAATAGTAATATCTTTCTTTACTAATATACAGTAAAATCCCGGATAATAGAAACATATATCTATTATCCGGGCAAAAAAAAGCCATCCGGCCAATCTTCTTCCTCCCACATTCATCTTCACATAGCACCTAACCCGCAACCCGTAGCACGATCTTCATTCCACCGCCATCAAAAAAAACACGCCATCACCGTGTAATACTCAAAATTCCTGCGTACATTATCAGGTTACTTTTCAGAAAAAGAAGTAGCAATCAGCGTTTTTATACCGATCCATATAAACAGCCTAAATAGTGCCTGACAGAAAAGTCTTTTTTTTATAAAAAGCAACTCATTTTATAA
>DYNE01000062.1 GCA_020721225.1 Pelodictyon luteolum
GTACGGGGGGTGCCGGGTAACTGGCATCCCTACCGTGACCAACTACGTAAACTAAAGGCTACTGGAGAGGGCTCTTCCGGATATTGAAAAATCTTCGTAAAGGATATATTTCCAGTATTTTAACAAAGATTTGCAACCAGGGTATTCAGGATGTTATTTTGCCGGAAACGCGGCGGTGGATGAGGCAGTAACAGCCGCAGTGGAGCTCAGTATTTGTAGGGATATGTGGCCGGGCAGTGTTATTGGTACAAGGATGATACGGCCTTCAATGAAACCTGATTTTTCCGTTCCATGTACAACGCCGGACTTTACGGGCTGTTTCGCCTGATGCGCGTCGAGCTGTCGTTTGCGGCCGGGATATGCGTACTGCTTGCCGAGGTGCTGGCGCATGGGGGGCTCCCGTCAGCATTGCAGGCGCTCTGCGGTTTTTTTGCCGCTTTTTTTATTGCAGCTTCGGTTCTGGCTCTCAACGACTGTTTCGACATTGAGGCAGACCGCATCAATTCCCCCTCGCGACCGCTGCCTGCAGGGTTTGTGACACGTGAAGGAGCTGTTGCGTTTTCCGTCGTTCTCGCCATCTCCGGCCTGTTTTCGGCATTGCTGCTTGGCAGGCAGGCTTTCATTGTCGTTTCCGTGCTTCTGTCGCTTGGTATACTCTACAACTGGCGCTTTAAACGGTACGGTCTTGCCGGCAACCTTATGGTGGCGGTTACTGTCGGCATGACTTTCATTTTCGGCGGTGTTGCCGTTGGCAATCTCTCGGAGCCTCTGGTTTGGTTCATGGCGGTAATGACCCTGGGTGTCGATTTCGGTGAGGAGATTGCTGCGGATGCGCTGGATGTCGAGGGTGATCGTCGGACCGGTTCACATTCGATCGCGGTGATATTCGGACCGGACAGGGCGATGCATGTTGCTGCCGGTGTATTTGGTTTTGTTGTTGCCTTTGGTGTCATCCCGTTTGCGTTTGGCTGGTTTGACCGGGTGTATCTGTTTCCCATTGTGCTTTTCGACGTTGTTGTTTTCCATTCGGTCAGTCGCTTGCTCAACTCCCGGATTCCTGACCGGATTACCGACATCCGGCGGATTTATCTCGCCGGTACAGCAATGATTCTGGTTGTGACGGTCATGCGGCTTACTATCGGGTAAGCGTGTCGCAGCGGGGGAATTATTGTTGTGGAAGGGGAGCACATCAACTACTTATAAACCAGGGCAAGGGTGCCATCGAGTATTGTTTGGGCGATCCGTTCAGGGAACCGGTTCATGCCGAAGTGGAGGGTTCGGTGCCCAGGTACGAAACATCGAGCAGCTGGTACTGACTGCGGGATTTCTCGAATGCATTGCAGGCCTTCATCTGACTGAGAACCCGGTCGAGATCGGTGTAGTCGAATGCCGCAGTCCAATGCCGGATATGCTGCATGGCTTCAATGAACGGTTCGGGTTTTCCCTGCCGCGTGAGCATGCGCAGGCAATCCAGATATTCTTCTCTGAAAAGCGTCGGGACAATGACTCTGCAGGCGTTCACCACGGACAACTCCGCGTTCATGACCAGTCGAGACAGTCGCCCATTGCCATCGATAAAGGGGTGCACTTCGGAGACAATGAACATCGCAAGCAGCGCGCGAGCCATACCTGGCGGGACTGACGGCAAGAGTTTACTCCCTTCGACAAGGGTGCCTCGGACGTTTTTCGGTGAGACGAACGTAGTGTTTCCGGCAAAATTCTCCCGGTCTTTAAAATCGCCAGGGGAAGCTTCAGGGCGTTCTTTCAGGAGATCCGCATGACGCTGCCGCAATTGGTGCAACACCGCTTCACCGATTGCCATCGACTGGTTTGCCCAGCCCGGACTGATGCCCTGGCGGAACACTCCAAGGATATCGTGTGAATCTTTCGGGCGCTGATCGATGATTTTGCCTTCAAGCACGATTTGCCGAGCCTCTGACACATCGAATTCCGTTCCCTCGATGAAGTTGCTGAAATAGGATTCAAGAAAAGCGAAATTGATGCGTGCTGTTTCGGTTATGGTCGGTGATGCTTTCGCTGCGACAGGCATGACCCGCAAAACAGCGGCCAACGTTTCAAACAGGGCCAAACGGGTGGCGTCGAAAGGTGTGCCGGCAGCCAGGGCTTTTCCTGCAGCAGTACCGAGTTGAGCATTTTTCGTACCAAGTATGGTGCCGATCAGTTCATTCAATACCTGAAATTCCTTGTTGAATCCCAGTAGCGACGCAAGATGGTGAGCTTCATCCCTGATCCTGTTGAGCGTTTCGGGACCCCTGGATTCATGAATACTGACCAGTCGCCCTTCAACGGCAGTGCGTCCCATGGATTTTTTGATTGCACCACGGCTTGCGGTAAGGTTTTCCATGAGCATACGCGCCGGGGAAGGAAAGTATAGGTTTCGCCCTGACATGGGCTGGTCACCGGAAACCTGTGGATGCCCCTTGACGAGGATCACTTTCAGCCCAGGCAGCTCGACAATCCGGTTGTAGCTGTAGCTCAGGTGGATCACGCCATCCACCGGGATACCACCTTTGAATGCGCTCCGAAAACCAATCACTGCACCCGGAAACAGTGCGGCGAGTAGTCGTATTCTGTGCAATGCAACAATTGCAGGCCAATCCTTTTCAGGGCTGGCACTGAGCACGCCAGGGACAATTCGCGTTAACTCTCCGGTTTTCAATCGCCTTTGCGCAGCTCTTATTTCAGCATCATTGAGTTCGGCGTAGATGATCAGAGAGTCATCGGCTGTCGTGTTTTTTAGTGATGTCTTCATGATATCCTGATGAATGTCGTATTCGTTAACTTAATTATGCATTATTGTCGCAAAAGACAACTTAAGAGAATTTATAGAAAATGGCAAGAGCGGGAAGAAATCGGTGACAACAGACGGGGTTGTAGCTGGTTGTGCGGGGTTACTTAAGGTCGTACTTCCGTACGTGACAATACTCCCGTAAAACATGTATCTCTAATATATCGAGAGCAGGGAGATGCGATGCTGCAGGTAACGAGTTCCTTTGCCTTACAGCTTTTCTGCTGATTCCAGTGCCGAGCGAATTGTTCGGAAGGGTAGAATGAGAGAGAGCGGTTTTTGGGGAAAGGGCAAGGCACTGTCTTTGCATGGAGCGTTCTGCGGCAAGCTTGCACAGTCTGAACATGGGCACAGCATGGTGGCTTAGTCCTCGTTTGATGCTTTCCGGCGTTTGGGCATAGGCGACTCTTGCAATGCTCAGGCTGTAATATCCCAAAATGGTTTGCTCGTTTGCGTCGCTGACTGCCAGAAAAGTTTCATGGACGCTCCGGAAGTGCTGCTGATTCAATCGGCATGGCAAGCGAAAAACCCGCTTTTTGCGGCTGGCTTGTCAACGCGATTGCAATAACCGTTCCTGACCGGTCATGAAACACATCATGGCTCATCACCTGAACAGGCCGGAGACGGGATTGCTCATTACCCTGAGTCTGGTTGCGGTCGGCCCACCGGATTTCACCCCTCAGTATTCCGGCCATGCGTCAATCTCTCCGTTCATACCTTCTTTCGCGAGTTGGCGCTCTTCGACAGCATCAGGTTTTGCACACTTTTCAGCCAGTCTGCTGTGTTCGATGCGCTTATTGCCGCAACGGCAAAAGTTACTCTGTCGAACTGTCCGCGGCTTGCTGTTTTTCCAGGATCGGCAGGATTCGTTTCAGGTCGTCTGCTTGTTCGATGAGCATTTTCCTGAGCAAGGCAGGTAGCCCGGAGCCGTTTGAGCTTTTCCGGTTCAAAAAGGTTTCAATGTTGTGCAGCATGTCCGGAGTCTGATTCCATTGCGGAAAGAGAGAGTGGCCGAAGGCTACGGCGTAATGCACATCGCGCTCGGTATAGACCTTTTCGAGCGCGTCAAAAAACCGGTCGACATACGGTGCAAGAAGATCCTTCTGCACCTTCCAGTGAAAGCCTTTCATGCCGTAGCGGAGGTAATCCGTGGAGCGGGATGATTGTTCCGTGAAAGCCTTCCAGCAGGTTTCCTTTACCGCGCTGTCTGGCTTCGAGGCTTCCACCATAAAGGCTTTTTTCAGCCCAAGGTCGCTTTTGTCCAGCTCTTTTTCGTTGCTGAACAGGTTTTCGGCTCCAGGATGGCTGAAGGCCATCAGACGGGCTATGATGTTCCAGCGTTTTTCCTGGTCGATTTCGAGCGATGCAATGGATTCGGTTCCATCGACAAGGGTGTGCAGGTAGTCCAGCTCATCGGGCAGGAGAGTGGTTGTCAGCAGGAGGCCGAACCAGATGATCTGTTCCTGCTCGCTGTTACCGGACCGGGCCAGGCGTTCGCGGGCCATGGTGTTGAGCCTGGGCATCCATATTCTTCTGTTTTCATCAGTCAGGTATACCGTTACTATGGCATTGATCTTTGCGATAAGATGGCTGTTGAGAATTGACAGATCCTTTTCTTTCATGCCGAGCTCAATGCCCATCCGGATGAACCTGGTCGGATCGAAGGCATTATCGCGCACCATCTGCCAGAGGCTGCCCAGGACGAGCCGACGGGCAAACGGATCTTCAAGGGTACCGAGCGACTGCCGGGCAATGGCGATATCATCCGGGCTGTAAAAGACTTTTACATAATCGTGGTCGTGCGTATTGAGGATCACGAATGCTGTATCCGGTTGCAGCTGTGCCTCGGCGGTTTTCCCGTCGATGATGATCTTTTGGGTTTCATTTTCGACAAACGCGCCGCCGCTCTGACGGTAGCCTGTAAATTCAATGGCATGCTGCCGGATTAGATCGTTGCCGGCCGAACCCAGCTGCTCGATCCTGAGCCTGCCGTTCCCGATTCGGCTCAGGAGGGTATTGACCCCGGTGGTTTCGAGCCACTGGCGGCTCCAGGCGACAATGTTGATGCCGCTTGTTTCCGACATGATTGAAAGAAAATCATCCAGAGTGGTGTTCTGTCCAGCGAATCGTTTGAAGTATTTCCCGATGGCGGCGCGGAAAGCCTCATCGCCGATGTAGTACTGAAGCTGGCGAAGCACCGAGGCGCCCTTGGAGTAGCTGATGCCGTCAAAATTGCTGAAGGCCTCGATGGTATCGCGGGCCGAAGAGGCTATGGGGTGGGTGGTTGCATACTGATCCTGCTGATAGGCCCACTCTTTGCGGACATACATATGTTCCAGGGCATCACTGAACAGTTTCCCTTTGGACATGGCGAAATAGGAGAGGTAGTCGGCAAAACTTTCGTTGAGCCAGAGGTCGTTCCACCATTTCATGGTCACCAGGTCGCCGAACCACATATGCACCATCTCGTGGGTGATGGTATTGGCACGGTCCAGGTGCTCGCTGTAGAGCTTTTTATTGCGAAAGATATAGTGTTCACTGAAGGTGACACAACCCACATTTTCCATGGCTCCGAAATTGAATTCCGGGACAAAAACCTGGTCGTACTTGTCGTATGGATAGGGGTAGTCGAAGTAGGCCTCCAGGGTGGCCATGGCTTCCCTGGTGATGGCAAAGATGTTGTCCGGGTCCATGTATTTTGCGAGCGATTTCCGGCAGTAAATGCCAAGCGGAATCTGGTTGTAACGTTCTTCCCACTTGCTGTAAGGACCTGCGACCAGGGCAAAGAGGTAGCTGGAAAAGACAGCCGTGCGTGTAAACGCAATCGTTACCTCATCGCCGTTTGTCCGGGTGTGCTCGGGCAGGGTGTTGTGGATATAGGTCCATTTTGAGGGTCCGTGTACCGTGAGCTGGTAGGAGGCTTTGATATCGGGTTGATCGAAGCACGGGAACAGGCGGTGTGCATCGTAGGGCTCGAAGTCGGTATGCAAGTACTCTTCACTGTCTGCGGGATCGTGAAATTTGTGAAAGCCCGATCCGGTGTTATCGAATAATCCGGTGTAGGTGATCTCCAGCGTATTGCAGCCCTCTCTTAGATGATCTTCATCGAGATAGATGGCAAATTCACCCTTGAGATACTCCTCCGTCGCCATGCCATTGAGCGTTACCGCATGGATCTCTTTGGTAATGAAATCAAGCTTGAGGGGGTCTATACCTCCATGGAGATAGTCAAACGCGACAATGCAGTGGCCCCGGTACTCGGCGGTATGCTCTTTCAGGGTTAGTTCAAGGGTGTAGCTGGCATTGGAAACAAGGTTGCTGCGGGTTTCTGCCGCTTCCCGGGTGAGAATGTTTTCAGTATCCATCAGAAATGTCATGAGAAACGCTTTAAAAGGGGGCCTGGTTATCAAGTACCCTGATTATCTGTTTGTTGTCTGTTGTTGGAAAGATAAGTTACCCGGTTCAGCAAAAAAGCCCAGACATTATTTCTCAGTTACATTTTTCCGCCCAAACTCCTCGAAGAAATCCTTCATATGCAGCTTGCCGTACCGTGGGGCGGCACTGTCGATTTCGTTGACGGCGATGGAGCCTTCCGATTCTGCTTTTGATCCGTTCTGTTGACAGGGTTCTGATCTGGCTGATTCAATTGGCATGGTAAGCGGAAAACCCGCTTTTTGCGGCTGGCTTGTCAACGCGATTGCAATAACAGTTCCTGATCGGTCATTAAACACGTCATGGCTTACAACCAGTACTGGTCGGAGGCCGGATTGCTCATTTCCCCGCGTCGGGTTGCGGTCGACCCATCGGATATCACCCCTCAGTATTCCGGCCATGCGTCAATCTCTCCGTTCATCCCCTCTTCCGCGAGTTGGCGCTCTTCGACAGCATCAAGTTTTGCGCATTCTTCGGCCAGTCTGCTGTGCTCGATGCGTTCGATTTTTTCATGGAGCGCTTCCTGTATTGCCTGACTGCGATTGGCAAAAACCTTTGCATTGACAAGCCGGTCAATTTTTATGATGGTCACGGCATCAATGGTTACGGCAACTTTTGTTTTTCCCATCTGCTCACCTCATTGCATGGTTATCATACTTTTTATCATACCGATTCCTTCTGATTAAAATAACGGTCGAGCATCATTTTTCTTTGGAAAGCTGCAGTCAGTGAGCACTTGGGAGTCTGGGAAGTCCACAGGGACAAAGGTGAAAATGGTAAGTAACCATAGCTTGCCTTCCCATGCAGAAACGGCAGGATATTGTCACAACCGGAGCGATAGCATAAGAAAGGGTCGTCCTGACCTTTCCGTCTGCCGCTGCAGGAATTTTCAGGAACGTAACGGAGGAGAGACGGGGTTAGTATCAGGTAACGGGTATCTTTCTCAGGCCTGCGCAACGGATGAACCTGTCTGCTGTTTGTGCCTGCAATTTTCTGGAGGATTGTCGGCTATGATGTCGAAGCCTGTGATAACGATTCTTGCGGTCAATACCGGTTCTTCGAGTATCAAGTTTTCGCTGTATGAGAGCGGGGAGAAAGAGGAACTGATTTATTTCGGATCACTTACCCGGATCGGGCTTAAGGAAGGACGCTTTTCGGTGACGGATTCCGAGGGGCGGTATATCAATTGCGAACGGGTGGAGACGGCTGATCATGATACGGCGTGCCGATATGTGTTTTCGTGGATTATGAACAATAGAGCCGGTATTCCGGATGCGGTAGGCCACAGGGTGGTTCATGGAGGGCCTCGTCACACTGCGCCAGAGATGATCACCCCCGAACTGCTTGATTCCGTCACTGCACTTGTCCCGTATGCTCCGGAACACCTTCCCCAGGCATTGAACGCTATCCGGCATGCCGCTTCAGAATTTCCGGGAGTGTTCCAAGTGGCCTGCTTCGATACTGCTTTTCACAGTACGATTCCTCCGGTTGCCAAATTGTGTCCCATTCCGGAAGAGTACAGGCGTGAGGGGGTGCAGCGGTATGGTTTCCATGGCTTGTCCTATGAATATCTGCTTGGCGAACTGAATGCGCAGGATGAGCCGCTTGCCCGGAAAGGACGGGTGATTCTGGCGCATCTCGGGCACGGAGCGAGTATGGCGGCTGTGCTCGATGGGCGCAGCATCGAGACGACGATGGGTTTTTCACCTGCCGGCGGTCTGGTGATGAGCACAAGGACGGGTGATCTCGATCCGGGAGTGGTGGTGTATCTGTTGCAGCAGGGCCTTCTTGATGCGGCAGGTCTCAGAGATATGGTGAACAGAAAGTCGGGTCTGCTCGGCGTGTCCGGGGTGAGTGACGACATGCGTGATCTGCTCGATGCGGAGAAGAGCGACGAACGGGCGCAGCTGGCCGTTGAGCTTTTCTGCTACAGCGCGCGCAAGCACATCGGAGCTCTTGCGGCAGCGCTTGGGGGGCTCGATATGATTGTTTTTACGGGCGGCATCGGGCTGCACTCGCCCGATATTCGCGAGCGAATCTGTTCGGGTCTCGCTTTTTTGGGTATCAGGCTCGACACGGAGAGAAACGGGAACAACGCAGCAATCATTTCACAGGATAAGAGTTCTGTTGTCGTCAGGGTGATGGAGACCAATGAAGAGGTGACGATTGTGAGGGAGACCAGACGTCTTCTTGAAGCGAGTTGATTTCATTTCTGCGTATCTGCCTCGCACAACCCGATAACCGCGTTGGGCGTTGCTGCGTGCGGTTGCCGGTGCGATCCGGATACGGAAACCAAAAAAAATAATCATGACACACACCAATAGTTCGCTGTCTGAACGTGAACTTGAACTGATGCATGGCTGGTGGAGGGCGGCCAACTATCTTTCGGTAGGGCAGATCTACCTGATGAGCAATCCTCTTCTCAAGGAACCTCTCTCAAAAGAAGACATCAAGCCCCGTCTGCTTGGGCACTGGGGTACAACTCCGGGCCTCAATTTCCTCTATGTGCATCTGAACCGCATCATCCGGAACCGCGACCTCGACATCGTCTATATCGCCGGACCGGGGCATGGGGGACCTGCGCTGGTGGCGAACGTCTGGATGGAGGGCACTTACAGCGAATACTATCCCGACGTGTCGTTCGACGAGGCTGGCATGAAGCGATTGTTCCGGCAGTTTTCCTTTCCCGGAGGCATTCCGAGCCATGTGGCTCCGGAGACTCCCGGTTCGATCCACGAGGGGGGTGAACTCGGTTATGCATTATCGCACGCTTTCGGGGCGGTGTTTGACAATCCCGACCTGATTACGGCCTGTGTTGTGGGCGACGGGGAGGCTGAGACGGGGCCTCTGGCTACGGCATGGCACAGCAACAAGTTCCTGAACCCAAAGCGCGATGGGGCGGTGCTGCCGATACTGCATCTGAACGGGTACAAAATCGCCAACCCGACAGTGCTGGCCCGAATTTCGCATGAGGAGCTTGAACAGCTCATGTTTGGTTACGGTTACAGGCCGTATTTCGTCGAGGGAGACGATCCGGTGACGATGCATGGTGAGATGGCCGCCGTCATGGATCGCTGTTTCGACGAGATCGCTGAAATTCAGCGACAGGCCAGAGAGGAAGGAGTGACCGAGCGCCCCCGATGGCCGATGATCGTGTTCCGTTCGCCGAAGGGGTGGACAGGACCGAAAGTGGTTGACGGCAAGCCTGCCGAGGGAAACTGGCGTTCGCATCAGGTGCCATTCAGTGCGGTACGCGACAATCTGGAGCACATGGCTTTGCTTGAATCGTGGCTGAAGAGCTATCGGGCTGAGGAGCTGTTTTCGCCTGACGGGGTGCTTCTGCCGGAGCTGCAGGCGCTGGCTCCGAAAGGACAGAAGCGCATGGGCGACAATCCGCACGCCAATGGCGGCCTTTTGCTCAGGGAACTGCGTATGCCCGATTTCCGCGACTATGCACTCGACGTCCCCTCGCCGGGTTCGGTGGAGGCCGAAGCGCCGAAGCCGATGGCCCGATTCCTGCGCGACATCATGAAGCTCAACGAGAAAACGGCCAACTTCCGGGTTTTCGGGCCGGACGAGACCGCGTCGAACCGTCTCGGCGATCTGTTTGAGGAGACCGATCGTACCTGGATGGCCCGGATCCTGCCGTCCGACGATCATCTCTCTCCGGATGGCAGGGTGATGGAGATTCTCTCCGAGCATACCTGTCAGGGGTGGTTGGAAGGGTACCTGCTGACCGGTCGCCACGGCTTTTTTTCCTGTTACGAGGCGTTCATTCATATCATCGATTCGATGTTCAACCAGCACGCCAAGTGGCTCAAGGTGACCGACAGCGAGATTCCGTGGCGGCGGCCCATCGCATCGCTCAACTATTTTCTGACCTCGCACGTCTGGCGTCAGGATCACAATGGCTTCTCGCATCAGGATCCGGGGTTCATCGACCATGTGGTGAACAAGAAAGCCGAGGTGATCCGTGTCTACCTGCCGCCGGATGCCAATACGTTGCTCTCGGTCACGGACCACTGCCTCCGGTCGCGCAACTACATCAACGTAATCGTGGCGGGAAAGCAGCCTTCGTGGCAGTGGCTCGACATGGAGTCCTCCATCAGACACTGTACCCGTGGTATCGGTGTCTGGGATTGGGCATCGAACGATACCGGGGAAGGGCAGCCCGACGTGGTGATGGCCTGCGCCGGGGATGTGCCGACGCTTGAAACGCTTGCTGCCGTCAAGATTCTTCGTAACCTTTCGCCCGAGCTGAAGATCAGGGTTGTCAACGTGGTGGATCTGATGACTCTTCAGCCAAAGGAGGAGCACCCTCATGGCCTCAACGACCGGGAGTTCGACGATATGTTCACGACCGACAGGCCGATCATCTTTGCCTATCACGGATATCCCTGGCTGATACACCGCCTCACTTATCGGCGAACCAATCATGGCAACATGCACGTGCGCGGCTACAAGGAGGAGGGCACGACCACCACGCCCTTCGATATGGTGGTGATGAACGACCTTGACCGCTTCCACCTGGCAGCCGACGTGGTCAACCGTGTAGAGTGCCTGAAGCCTAAAGCCGCTTACATCAGGCAATATGTTCGCGATCGCCTGACCGAGCATAAGGAGTACATCACAAAGTATGGCGAAGATATGCCGGAGGTACGTGACTGGAGGTGGGTGGATTGATGTGCAGGTTCATTTTTCAAGGTTTCATTACCTCTTTTCCGAATAGACGGGCTATAGGTCATGACCCCCACAGCGGAGAACTGCGGGACCTAAAGCAGCGTTGCATCATGTTCTGGTTCGGGGATCGAGCGGACGGGGGATTGCCCTTGATGGCGAAGATCGGCCGCCTTTTCTGGACCGGATCGGCACCGCAGCATGCTTGCGCCCCTGAATTTCAGGGTGGTGATTCCGGTCACTGTCGGAAGTATGCGGAAAAAAATAATGGAGGAGCCTTTATTTGTCGTATCGGGTAGTGATAGTCGTGCTGTTTATGTGTATGTATAGGCAGATATTGAAAATATGCAAACATGAGAATGCTCTTATTTTTTCGGGAATCGATCTTAAGTAGTGTCTGACAGAAAAGCCATTATAATATTATAAAATATAGTCTTATATTCAA
>DYNE01000107.1 GCA_020721225.1 Pelodictyon luteolum
CATCGGTGTGAGCCGGTGTATCGGTTGACGGATAAACAGCACTGAAACACTCGTGTGGCTGATGAAAAATAGTGCCTGAACAAAAACCTTAAACCCTTTGTCGTATAAAGTTTTTAAAGGTTTTTTGAAAACAAAGATTTTTCAATATTCCTGCCATTGTCATTCCGAGCAGAGCGAGGAATCCTGGCTGGTGCGAATATTTCCGGCATCCTTGAAAATTTCTCCCGCTGGTCGAAATGACAATGGGGAGAGGGGATAACTTTTAGTGACTTACAGAAAAATTTCTTGTTTTTTCAAAGAAATTTTTCTGATAAGGCACTTATCCCGTTCATCGGGGTTAGGTAGTAAAAGAAAGTGAGTTGTTAGGGTAAATGTTGATAAGGCGGGATGAGTGGATGGGGCGATAGAATTATTTTAACACTTGAACTGAGAGAGGTTTATCATGGCAAATGGAACCAGCGCGGCAGTAACGGAAGCGGCAAGACTTGATGAAATCGGTTTTCCTGAATTTACCTGTAAGTTGATCACCGATGTATTTGACGCCCTGGTGGCGGCAAATATTCGTCAGACGCAAGCCTACATAGAACTTTTGCAAAGCGTGTCGTTGTCGTTGAAAAATTACATCAACGAAACCAAGGATGACATCGGTGGAGATGAAATTCTGCAATTTCTGGCCAAGGTGCTCCCGCCTGCCGATCCTGCCTCGGGCGAGCCCACCAAGGTGGTGAAAGATGCGACGCTGACCGATGGTGATGCCAGCGCCCTGAACAAGGCCCTGGCGACTCCCGCCACGGCGGAAGTGGCCAGCAACAACGAGGTGGTTGCCGCCGGATCGGTGAACGATGCCGCTCTCAAGGCAATTTGTGACGCGGTTGCCATTCGTCTGGCCGCTAACAAGTACGATCTGTTAAAAGAAATGGTCAAACAGGGACTTCTGCGGATCGTTGTTGAAAGCGGCAGGATCGAGACAAGGCTGACCTTTACCACCTACGGGTCAAGTTTTTATCAGAAGCAGTCCAGTGATTACCATCGTGACTCCTTCAGCTTCCGGGCTAATGCCAAAACCGGCGGATTTGTTTCACTGTGGGCCAAGGCCTCGGCCTCGACCTCTTTCAACAGCATCAATATCCGAACCTCCAAGGAAACGCAGCGGGATATTTCGGGAAGCCGGGTGGAAATATTCGGCGGCGTGACGCTGAATATCAAAACCGATTATCTGCCCCTGAACCAGTAAGGAGGGGACAATGGCGCTGGAAACTCCCATAGAGGTAGGATTCTCCGAGTTTGTGGCTAAACTTGTTTCCGAGGTCTTCGATTCCATCATTACCGCGCAAGGGGATCAGGAAGAACGCAATGCCGCCCTCCTGACCGCAGCGGAGCTGACAGCGGAGCAGTTCGCGCGGCAGCATGTTGCCGATCAGGAGGTCAACGCGGCCCTGTCCGAACTGTTCCCGCCGCGAAAAGAGGATGGTGAACGGCAGCATACGGTGTACGAGGGCTCTTTGTATGCGCCGGCCGGCGGTGACGGAAAGGAGTCACCACCCTATCAGGAGCTTGCGGGTGTCTCTCTGGAGAAAAAGGATGTGAAGGAGCGAGAACAGGGGTTCTTTGTTCTGACGGCTTCCGGGGTGGAGAAAATCGTCACCGCTGTGCGTTTGCGAATAGCCACAGGGCGAGTTCTCATTATGCGGCAGCTCGCTGTACGGGGGTTGCCGCGTGTTGTGGTCGATTCCGGCCGGATTAACGCCAAGATGACATTCCGGCTTCTCTCCACGGAGGAGCCGGCGCCAAAAGCCGACAACGGAACAGTCAGAGACGTTCGTGCCGTCAGACCCTTGTCCGCCGCGACCATGGCATCCCTTCGCCTGCAACCAACGGATTTACGTTCCATCGTGGGTATTCCGAAAGCGGCCATCCTGCCGGATGTAAAATTGCTGGTTCGCCAGGCGGATGAACGGGCCCCCGAGACATCCCAGGTGAAGGCCAATGTCTTTGGAGAGGTGGAGATAACCTTCAAGACAGTTTCATGAGCGACAACAAGACAACGGTATCATTGGGTGATTTTGCCGCCCTGCTGGTGCGTGAGGTCACCCAGGCCCTTGTGCTGGCGCAAAATTATGCGGATTACCTCGAAGTCCGTTCTGTGCGGGTCTGTCTGGGGCAAATTCCCGATGGTGACGGTAATGAGCAAGCGCCTGCGGACGATACGGCGGGAAACGATGCGGGCGGCTTTGTCCTGACGGAGCGATACCCCTTCTTTGAAAAGGGCTGGGAGCTGGCGATCGAGCTTGATACCCATGTCAGGGCAAAGAAGGGGGGCGATCCCTTGCCCGTCGAGGCTGCCGGGCGTGTTCTTCTGGATGTCTTCGGCGATCTCCCTGTTGCCGCGATTAAGGGCGTCAGCAAGGAATGGGAGGAGCGTCTCAGGCAAAGCGGCATCCTTACCGTGCGGAGCCTGGCAAAAATGACGGACAAGGAGCTTGCCGGCGTGATGCAATCCTGCGGCTCCAGGTATCCTCGTGAACTTCGGGGAAAGGCGCGTCTCCTTGAAAATGCATTGCCGGCCCTGCCTGTGACTTCTGTGGGAATGGTCTCCCTCTATGACCTGATCTTCATGCAGGATGCGCAGGTCGGGCAGTTGATCGGTTCGGAAAAGATTTCGACAACTGAAGTCGCGGTTCTGGCGGCAATCATCGATATTCTGGCTGTCAGTCTCGATGTGACTCTGTTACGGCGTTACACCCTGGGGGCGCTGTTGTTTGCCGGTACGAAATAATGTTCGAGAGCAAGGCGTGGGAAGCTTTTGTCTTCGCATGTGGTAATCTTTAACCTTTTTGATCATGGCCAATATCAAGAGCATTC
>DYNE01000108.1 GCA_020721225.1 Pelodictyon luteolum
CTTTTTATAAGCCGCTTTCCGATATTATGTCGGAGGGCGGCTTTTTGCTTTTTTCAGACAATCCCAAAAAAAGGAGGTAAAATGAAACAGTTCATAATGATTATGGCAAGTGTGCTGCTGTTTGCGTCATCGGCTTTCGGCGCAACAGCCGGAAACGTGGACGGTGTCGGAGACATTGATCTCAAGGACGTTATTCTGTCTATTCAGGTATCAGCCGGAATTACGCCGAAGTCCTATGTCTATAAGAAATACGACATCAACGGAGACGGCAAAATCGGCTTGGAAGAAGCTGTTTACGACTTGCAGGTGGTTGCAGCTATCAGAGAAAAAGCAGCTATCTGGTACAAAGATGCCGACGGAGATAAATATTCTGACGGCACAACACAGATTTCGGTTACAAGACCTTCTGCAATTTACTTTGAAGAAACAGAACTGACTGCAATCTCAGGAGATGCGGACGATAACAATCCGAATATCCATCCTGATTCAACCCCCCAGTGGACGGCATTCAATGCTGCCGATCCTGCTGCTCCTACGGATCCTGTCGGTGTCAGCGTTCCTACGGACACATCTCAGGAAGTTGTTATCGAATACGGCATTCCGGGCATGAATACGAGCGAAACACCGGAAGAAGGTCAGATTTATGATATTCTGAACATCGCAGGCTGCGGTTATACCAATGAAATCGGAAAGCCTCAGTTGCCTGTCATCAGCCGCTATGTTGCCGTCCCGTCAGGCGCAACCGTCAGCTCACAGATCATTGACTCCGCATTCAGAGATATTACAGGCTACAAAGTATATCCTGTTCAGGAGCCTCTGCCGGACATTGATGACGCTCCCGTTCCTCCTTTTACAATGGATACGGCATTTTATCAGACCGGGGGATTTTATCCTTCCGAAATTATCAGAATCGAAGGTCCCGTCATCATCCGGGGAGTCTCTACCGTAATCTTGCAGATACATCCCGTTCAGTATAATCCTGCTCAGAGTACATTGCGGGTATATTCGAATATCAGGGTCAGACTGACATTTTCAGGAGGCACAAGAGCAGTACGGGATCAGAGATTTTTTTCACCGTCATTTGATCAGATGTTGGAGCGGCTCGTCCTGAATAACAATCTTCTGTCTTCCGGCAAAGATACAAGAGCAGCGTATGATAACGGAAATTCCTTACTGATTATCACCCATCCGAATTTTACGGATGCTGCGAATACTTTGAAAAATTGGAAAATCAGAAAGGGAATTTATACGGAAGTCCGTACCGTAAATGAAACAGGCACAACAGCTTCGGCAATTCAGAGCTACATTAAAACAGCCTACAACACATGGTCTATGCCGCCGACTTATGTGCTGCTTATCGGAGATGCCGAGTTTATTCCGACCCATTATGTAACTGTTCATCCGTATCACGGCACCCGTACCGGCACTGATCTTTATTATTCAACAGTTGACGGTTCCGATTATTTTCCTGACATCAATATAGGCAGACTGTCCGTTGATACACTGACTCAGGCAAACAAAAGGGTCAATGACATCATCAGTTATGAAAAGGCTGTGGTTACAGACAGCAATTTCTATAAAAAAGCTGCTGTTGCCGCCTATTTTCAGCATGATAGCGGCGGTTATGATTCACGCAGATTTGCTCAGACAGCCGAAGACGTGGCAATTTTTCTTTCCAACTCACAATATTCGGTTGATCGGATTTATTATGTCGAAGCAGGTGTCAATCCCAAATATTGGGCAACTGTTTCATGGAATTTCGGCGGAGGTCCTGCCGGCAATCCCGGAGCCGCCCTGCCTTCCTATCTTCTGAAGCCTGCATTTGCATGGAACGGAGATAGTTCAAATATCAGTTCCGCTATAAACAGCGGACGTTTTCTGCTGATTCATCGGGATCACGGTGCCGAATG
Source organism: Pelodictyon luteolum (assembly GCA_020721225.1). GTDB lineage: Bacteria > Bacteroidota > Chlorobiia > Chlorobiales > Chlorobiaceae > Chlorobium > Chlorobium luteolum_C. Next base: position 1,911 of record DYNE01000108.1, read on the forward strand.
GGGATGGGGCGATCCTTACTATCACACCAGCCATGTTCAGGCATTGACAAACAGCAGCAGACTTCCTGTTGTCTGGAGCATCAACTGTCAGACAGGATGGTTTGACAATGAGACAGATGAAGCAGGTGATAACACCTCATCCGATGCTGTTCATTTTTCCGAAGCATGGGAAAGAAATCCCAACGGCGGGGCGGTGGGTGTTATCGGGGCTACCCGTGTGTCTTACAGCGGGCATAATGACCGTCTGGTATGGGGATGGACAGATGCTGTCTGGCCCGGCTTTGAATCTTACACTCCGTCAAACACCCCGTTCAACAATCCTGTATGGGAGATGGGACCCGTTCTGAATTACGGAAAATACTACTATGCGACAAAGTACGGAGAAGACACATATCGGAAAACAGAATTCGAACTGTTCCACTGGTTCGGCGATCCGACCATGCAGATATGGACAGATGTTCCTCAGACGCTTACGGTTTCTCATCTGTCCGCTCTTTCATCCGGCGCAACTTCGGTTGATGTCAGCGTCAGCCAGACAGATGCCGTGATATGCGTTTCCAAAAACGGAGCGATTTTATCACGGAAATTATCCGCAGGCGGCATTACAACACTTTCGTGGTCTGCTCCTTTGGCGCTGGGAGATGTGATTTATATCACGGTTACAAAGCATAATTTCCGTCCCTATGAGGGAAGCGCAAGCTGTTCTTCATCTTGTTCTTACAGCATAAATCCGACAAGCAATTCATTCGCTTCATCCGGCGGATCAGGCAGTATCAGCGTAACAAGCGGATGTGCGTGGACTGCCGCAAACAATGCGCCTTCATGGATTACCATCACTTCGGGACCAAGCGGCAATGGAAACGGAACGGTGAGTTATTCGGTTGCTTCATATTCAGGCACAGGTTCACGAACCGGAACAATCACCATCGGCGATAAAGTTTTCACGA
>DYNE01000109.1 GCA_020721225.1 Pelodictyon luteolum
TTTTGATTGTACTGTAATGAGTTACTGTTTTTTATTATGGGGAACTTCGGTCTAAAACAACCCCAACTGCTCCACACCCAAATCCATCTTGAAATCCGGAATCAGTTCAGCTATCTGCGATGCATCGACATTGGCAAGCTCGTTCGGCTCGAGCTTGTGAAGACCTCCTCCGTAAACACGACTTTCCCCGAGAAGCTGTTCGGGAGTAATCAGGTTCAGAACTTCCCATACTGAACGAAGCAAAGAGGGGTTCTGAGAGACAGCTTTTGCAAGCTGCGGTTTTGGATACAGTGCGAGGTAGACGTTCGCTACCGTAGCCATCGAATTGTTCAGAATGAAACGGAAAGGTCGCCCGCTTTTCGTGTTGCTGCGGCCAAGGTACGTGCACACAATAGGAGCAGAAGGCCGGTTTTCCTGTGAATACCAGGGAGTACGGTTGCGGCACAGATAGCGTTCGTGAACGCTATCTGCCTTACCTTTCTCAAGATATGCGTAGAGTGCCGGATACCTTTCTTTGATCGTCTCTTCAGGAAGCTTCGTATCGAGCAGGAAGAGTTGCCGGTCAAGCAGGGGGTAACCATCCGTATCAGCAAGTATTTCGTTTTCGACGAGATAGCGCGGGCTTGGCAGGATGGGCCGGAACAGCTCCAAAGGCAGGTCTCTTGCCGCAATCTCTTTTCTGTCAAGAATGAAAAAAGCGTTGTCGCCGGTAGCTATGCCTCGCCGAATATGGAAGAAGTCGGCTATGACCGCTCTCGCTTCTTTTGTTCCGGTGCCTGTTGCCTTGGGAAACCGTGTCCATTTCGCCTCTCGGGCAAGATCCTCCGCCAAAACATCCCTGCTGCAGCGGGGTTCAAGCAGCGAACCGCCAAAGGTAAACGAGACCTGGTGGTTTTCCGGGGGCGGTGCTTTGCGGAACCAGACGACAGCGGAAGAAACAAGCGCATCGGCAAACTGCACATCGTCAGGATCGAAGCGATGGATTTTCAGCAGCGTGACCTTTTCGAGCAGGTACCGCTTGATGGCCTTGCCGTAATTCACATCCATGAACTCGCTCGGAATGAGCCAGCCCGCAATGCCTCCTTCAGCCATCCATGAGTGCGACAAGCCAAGAAAGTGGCAGTACAACCCGGCAAGACCGCTGATCTTCATGCCGCTTGCACAGGCGGTTTTCGCCTGAAGGCGCAGTTTGTCGCCATTCTGCAGGTGGTGGTGCCGCACATACGGGGGATTGCAGATCACCAGATTGAAAGGCACTGAAGGTTCGCTTGCCGTAAAATCGGCAAGCCTGATCGTGAAACCTGTATCCCTCCATATATGGGTGGCCGGTTCACCATAATGGGTATCGACTTCAAAACCAAGTGCAGAGTCGATACGCCCTGCCGGAAAAACCTGCCGGAATGCTGAAAAGAATGAGCCTGTCCCTACAGCAGGATCGAGAAAACGGACAGGTTCATCTTCAGGAATTAGCGTTGACGCATAGGTAAGGATATCGAGAGCAAGGGCTGTCGGCGTCGCGAACTGGCCGAGACGGTTGCGTTCAGCCTGAGTCTTTCCGGCGTCGAGTTCGCTTTGCAGCCTGAGGCGGTTCGCCTCGAATGTATCCTGTAAAACCGTCATGCTCATATCCCGAAAAGCGCCATGTCGTCGATGCGATGTTCCCAGACCCAGTCGATGCCTTCTGCGGCCTCATATCCAAGATAACCGCTGTCAAAATAACCGCACAGGAAAAGATTGAACCGGACGTTCCGCCCATAGGTGCTGCGAAGCTGGCTCATCTTCATGGCCTCTTCCTTCCGGCGCTTGTTCGTATTGGTGAAATCCCCGGCAGATTTCGCCTCGAAGAAAACCGGTAAGGCTCCATTCTTCGACTTCCCCGGCATGATCACAGCATCAACCGGTATGTTCACCCGCTTGACACCGCCCTCAAGATCGACCGGCACATTCATGCGAAAGGTAAACGTACCCGGAGGCATCGAGTCAAAACGTACCGCCTCGCCATTTTGCAACTGCCTGTAACCACGAGCTTCAAGCCATGACTTGATCGCTGCAAGCTGCCGTTTCTCCTGGGCATTACGGATAATCGGATTGGCAACCGCGCCGCAAAGCCGGTCGGCAACAATGGTAGCCGCCCGGTGTATTTCATCGTTGTCCGGTTGCATTTTCCGGCCAAGCCAGACAAAAATATCCGGATCGGCCATCTTGACGATGATAGCGGCTATCCGTTGAAGATCCTCATCCAGCAATCCGGAATTCATTTTTGAAGGCAGCTTCTTTCTCAGCTCAAGACTTTTCACAAGATTTGAAGAAACACCCGAAAGTCCGATAAGTCGGTCAACGGCAAGCGGAGGGCAGGTGGACATGCGAAGTGTCGGCAGGATATCGGGATGATCGCGAATGACTGCAGGAGTTACTGCGGTCATGTTGCCGGTGAAATGCAATGCAGACTCTACGTCCCTCGTTGTCTGCATTCGTGTCGAGCGGAACGCTTGCGGGGCAAAGGTCATGAACCAGTCGTTGTACATATCGACCGATTTCGCAATGTCGGCTTTCCACCTCGCCGGTTTATCGAGATTAACCGCCATACCTTCTCTGTATTTTAGAACGCGTTACAGAAACCCGAAATCAGGAACTTCTCATTACAATACGTAAATAATTAAAATATAATCAAGTCATTGAAGAGTTGTTATTTGTAATTTATTCAACCTAACAACACTTGGCCAAAGAACGGTTTTTTGGGGTAGCAATTGTTTATCATCTCCATTAACCCGAAGTTCCCCATAATAAAAAACAGTAACTCATTACAGTACAATCAAA
>DYNE01000063.1 GCA_020721225.1 Pelodictyon luteolum
TTTGTCTGCTTGCTGATTACTTTTGTTGCCGCTGTGCTTTTTTCAGCAAAACCTACTTATGCCCCTTCGGTACTGATTACGCAAAAGGCCATAGATGAATACGGATTTGAGTCGATTGCCGAAAAGGAAAAAATCGTTTTTTATAACAGCAGTGATTTCATGTTCAGAATCAGCGAAACCATGTACGTTTTCGTGATTTTCAACCTGATCAAAAATGCTCTGTATTATCTTGAATCCCGTCCCGATGCAAGGATCTATATCAGCTTCCAGACCGGAGACCGCTACAACAGCGTGAAAATCAGGGATACCGGACCGGGAATATCTCAGGAAAACCTCTCCAGATTGTTTGATCCCTACTTTACGGCAAGCAAAAAGGGCGGAACCGGTCTCGGTCTCTCCTATTGTAAACGCGTCATGCATGCTTTCGATGGCGATATCGTCTGTCATTCCGCTGAAGGAAGGTACACCGAGTTTATTCTGACGTTTCCTGTCGTTACCTCCGATGAACTTAAGTCAAGTCACGATAAACTTATCCAGAACAACAGGCAGCTGTTCAACAAGAAGAGCATTCTTGTCGTCGATGATAATGAAAAGGACAGAAAAGTCGTGAAAGATGTGCTTGCGAATCTTGAGGTTGCAGTGGATGAAGCTGCAAATGGCCAGGAGGCACTCGAAAAAATCAGGATCGCAAGCTATGACCTTGTCATCATGAACCTCGCAATGCCGGTGCTCGACGGGTATGAAGCTACCGAGATGATTCGAAACGGTCATATCGGGCAAGAGCCCGCTGGTATCCCGATCATCGGATATACTGAACAACCTTATGCTGTCGTTCGAGGCAAAACAAACAAGGTCGGAATGCAGGAATTGATCACAAAGCCATTAATGGAAAGCGATCTGATCATGAAGATTTCGGCTGTTTTCCGTGAATACCATGGCATTTCGTTGCAGAAGATCGGAGGGAAGTCGGTGCTGATCGCCGATGATTCTACCGTGAATAGGATTGGTCTTATCATGATTCTTGAAAAATACGGGATTAAGGCTGAGGGAGCAGTAAACGGCAAAGATGCGTACGAGAAACTCGAAAAAGGGACATTCGATCTCGTGCTGATGGATATTGGCATGCCACAGGTCAACGGTATTGAAGCGACAATGCTGATTCGCAATTCGGTGATACCGAAGGTTGCCGCAGTTCCGGTGATCGGTTTCAGCGGAGAATCCGAGGAACAGTTGATCCAGGATGCTTTGGCTGCTGGGATGATCGACTACATGGTAAAACCGGTAGACATACGCCTGTTGCTCGAAAAAATCAGTCAAACGCTGTAAGATCTGATAAGTTTTTGATATCGGCCAGAGACAGCCCCCGTATAACCCCGTCACCTGCCGCATCTGCTCCCTGACTCGCAAATCTGCTGCACGGCTATGCCCCGCCACTACCGGGAAGATAGGAGGAGGAGGGGATGGGAGCTCTTATGGAGCTGAACCTACAGATCTTCACCGATCCTGACTCATCACTCAGCTGCCCCTGCGTGGCTTGGTTAAGCTATATTAATAAAATAAATAAGCTGGTTATGTCGTTTATTCGGCAAAGATTTTCAGAAACGTAACGGAGGCTGCCTTTTTTTGATCCCTTTTAAGTCCTAACATACCGCCGGTTGTGAATAAGGTAATTCTGGAGGTCTTTTAACATCGAAAAGGGATTTCTGATGAAGAAAAAAATGCGAAAAATATTTGCGTTCTGTTTTCTTGCGCTCCTTAATGGATTCGTTTCCGGTACGGCAACGGCATCAGAACCAAAATCAGGAGTGGTCTTGCGACATGTGGTAACCGGCAGGGTTCTTGATCAGTCGGACGGCATGCCTCTGCCTGGCGTAAGCGTTTCGGTAAAGGGAAGCCAGCAGGGCGCGATTACCGATCAGTACGGATATTTCAAGATTGACAATATAGCAGGTAACTCTGCGGTTGTCGCAGTATCCTGTCTCGGTTATGCCTCCGCAGAGTATCCGGTTTCATTCCTGTCAGGCAAGCCAGCTGCGCTTGCCATCGAATTGCAGCCGGGCCTGCTGATGGGCCGGGAGGTTGTTGTTATAGGCGAACAGCTCAAAGGGCAGGCGAAGGCGCTTAACCAGCAGAAGAACAGCGACAATATCACCAATATTATTGCTGCCGACCAGATCGGCAAATTTCCCGATTCCAATACGGGAGATGCCCTCAAACGCATTCCGGGCATCAGCGTTTTCGGCGATCAGGGCGAAGCCCGCTTTGCCCATATACGAGGAACCGAACCCCGGTTCAACTCGGTAATGATCAACGGCGAACGTATCCCTTCTGCCGAGGCCGAGGGCCGGAGCGTACAGCTTGACCTGGTGCCGGCCGATATGATACAGACGATAGAGGTCAATAAAACGTTTATGCCGGATATGGATGCAGACGCGATCGGCGGTTCTGTAAACCTTATTACAAAAGTGCCTTCCGGAAAGCGTATTTCCATTACGGCTGCCGGAGGAGCCAATCTGATCGAAGGAACCGGCGGGGCACGCTACCAGTTTGCCGGGACGTACGGGGACCGTTATCTCGACGGCAGACTCGGCGTAGTGGTGAGTGCTTCCTATTATGATACCTCTTTTGGGTCTGACGACATAGAAGCGGCCTGGGACAGGGATGACGACGGCAAGCCTGTACTCGACGAGTTCGAAATCCGTACCTATGAAATTCAGCGTATCCGCAGAAGTCTGTCGGCAGGTCTCGATTACCGGTTCAACGAAAATCATATCCTGAAATTCACCGGAATCTATAACTGGCGCGAAGACTGGGAAAACCGGTATCGCGCAAGCTTCAAGGATCTGCTCGAGGATACGGCCGAAATCGTGCGGCAGGATAAAGCCGGTGTTGATAAGAATGCGCGACTTGAAGATCAGCGAATGATGTCCTTCGCTTTTGGCGGAGAGCATGATTTTGGCAGACTCTCTCTCGATTGGCAGGCATCGTATGCCAAAGCGTCTGAGGAACGTCCTGATGAGCGATATATTGACATTGTTGCCGAAACAGACGAGTTTTCCGTAGATATAACGAATCCTGAAAAGCCCTTTGTTTCGGTTGCTGATTGGGTCAGCGGAGGTGTTACAGATAATGGAGAGTGGGAACTCGACGAATTGACGGAAGAGTACCAGTATACCGAAGATATCGATACGAATTTCGCGCTGAATCTCAAGTACAGGGTATCCGATGCGGTTAAGCTGAAATTCGGTGGCAGGTTGCGTGATAAATCGAAAAAACGCAATAACGAGTTCTATGAATACGAACCGGTCGACAAGGATGCATTCATGGATTCAGTCTATGGTAATCTTGCAGATCTTGATAAGGAACATTTTCTGGCCGGAGATAAGTACCTGCCCGGCAATTTTGCGAGCAGCGATTTCATCGGTTCTCTCGATCTCGATTCCGCAGATTTCGAAAAAGAAGAGAAGCTCGAAGAGCTTGCGGAAAACTTTACGGCAAAAGAGCAGATCAAAGCGGCTTATGCTATGGCAACCTGGGACGCTACAGAAAAAATCCGCATCATCGGCGGCGTCAGGATGGAGCATACCCGAAACGAGTACGACGCGTTCTTTTATGACGACGATGCCGATACGCTGACGCCTGTATCCGGAACGCCGAAGGAGTATACTAACGTTCTGCCCTATATCCATCTGCTTTACCGGCTCGACGACCGGACAAATATCCGGTGTGCCTATACACATTCGCTTGCAAGACCGGATTATTTCGATCTTGCTCCTTACCGTCAACTTGACGATGATGCGATCTATATCGGCAATCCGTCGCTTGAGCCGACGCTCTCGAAAAATATCGATCTTATAATCGAAAGATATCTCGGCAATGTCGGTATTCTTTCGGCAGGTCTTTTTTACAAGGATATTTCGGACTTTATCGTTACCCGAAAAACGACTGTTGCCGATGACGATCTCTATCAGCCGGTTAACGGTGGAGATGGCTCGCTCAGCGGCATCGAACTGTCCGCCCAGTTTCAGATGCCGTTTCTCAAGGGTCTTGGGCTTTATCTGAACTATACGTACACCGATTCCGAGATAAGCAACTTCAACATCGAAGGCAGGGAAACAGATGATCTGCCGCTTCCGGGAAGTCCCGAACATACCTTCAACGCGTCGCTTTCTTATGAAAAAGGGCCATTTACCATTCGTCTTTCTGGCAACTACCATAGCGATTTCATCGATTCCGAAGAGGGCTCGATCGGGGAGGACAGTTGGGAAGACCGCTATTACGACAGCTCCTTCACGCTTGATTTAAATGGAGCCTACCGTCTCAGCAAAGAGTTGCAGCTGTTTTTTGAAATCAGTAATCTTTCCAACCAGCCCATGCGTTTTTATCAGGGAGAGAAGCAGTATGTCGCTCAGGAAGAGTGGTACGACCGGAAATTTCTGCTTGGACTGAAAGCCGATTTATAAGTCAGGCGATTTTTTCTTACAAGGGAGGGGTTACCCCCATAACTCCTCCTTTTTTTTAACATCCAGATGCGATAGCTCCGATGCGGATAGATTTTATAAGGTGTTTTGCCGTTGCGGCCGTTGTTGCTGTATCAGCATGTTCGGGAATTAACCGGGATCTGCCCGAAAATGCCGTCAACCCGGTTGTCGTTTCCGAAAAAGTGCCGCATGATGCTGATGATCCGGCTATCTGGGTTAACCATATCGATCACGACCGAAGTCTGATACTCGGGACTGACAAGCATGAGGATGGGGCGGTTTATGTTTTCGATTTACAGGGACGCATTATCGCAAATAAATGTGTTCACGGGCTTCAGCGTCCAAACAATATCGATGTCGAATACGGACTTCTTCTGAACGGCAAGCCTGTCGATATTGCTGTCGTAACGGAACGGCTGAGCGGGAAGCTTCGTGTCTTTACCCTGCCGGATATGAAGGCTGTCGATAAGGGGGGGATTCCAGTATTTACCGGTGAACGTGATAATGCGCCAATGGGTGTTGCATTATATAAACGGAAGCATGATGGAGCGATCTATGCAGTTGTAAGTCGCAAACAGGGGCCGGTCGATGGAACGTATCTCTGGCAGTACAGGCTTGAAGATAACGGAAATGGTTTTGTGCGGGCCTCTCTTGTAAGAAAATTCGGCATATGGAGTGGTAAAAAGGAGATCGAGGCTGTAGCGGTCGATGACCGTTCAGGTTTTATCTATTATTCCGACGAGGGGGTTGGTGTCAGAAAATATCATGCCGATCCTGATATGAAGGGAGGAGAGAAAGAGCTTGCCTTGTTTGCCACCGATGGCTTTGCAAAAGATCATGAAGGTATTGCCGTTATTTCGGCGAAGTATGGCCGCGTTGTCATCATTTCTGATCAGGGGGCCGGTCAGCTTCATCTGTTCAGGGAGTTCGGGGCTGCATCAGATGGGAGTAAGGGAGTCCGACGGATAGGGATTGTTAAAACAACGGCAGTTGACACAGACGGGATCGAAGCCTCTTCGGTACTCTCTACAGCCGGTTTTCCTGCCGGTATTCTTGTGGCTATGTCGGATGACCATACGTTTCAGTATTATTCGCTCAAAGATCTGGGTATTCTGCCCTGAAATTTTCAGTCATTGCATTAATCCGGTTATCAATAAGCTCATAATTCGCTGTACTTCTAACGCGTATTTTGTTGGTTTGTCTTGTAAAGAAAGTACTTTATAGGAAAAAGTGTTAGGGGATAAAAGGAAAAAATCTGCATAACCTTAAGAGTCAGTAGGACGATACTCGATATATCATTGTGCATTTTTCTCTTCGTCAGACTCGATAGCCACAGCTGACTGAAAAAAAATCGGGTTTGGGGCTATCATTTTCTTCTTTTATGGGTTTATACTCTGAAGGGCTTTGCTGGAGCGTTCCATTTGGGTGAGTAACCTGTAAACGTAAGAGGATCATGAGTGATCTTTCGATGGTGTTTGAGGGAGCTGCCGGGCAGGGTGTCCAGACCATCACGAGGATGTTGCTGCCGGTGCTGAAAAACTGCGGTCATCATGTTTTTGCCTGCACAGAGTTCATGTCGCGCATCCGCGGCGGAAGCAACACTACCGAAATCAGGGTGACGGAAAAGCCCCGACAGGCCTATGTCCGGCGCATCGATATGCTTTTTGCGCTTTCTCCGAAAGCGCATGAACACCTCGACCGACGGATCGACGCTGATACGCTGGTTTTTGCGGAAAGCGAACAGTGCGCTGTTCCGGCGAAAGGCAACTGCATCGAAACCCCGGTGAAAGCGCTTGCCCTCGAAGCCGGAAGTCCGGTATTCTCGAACACGGTGGTTGCCGGCATGGTACTCGGCCTGCTCGCCATTCCGCCTGAAGAACTCGATGCGTTTCTGCATGACCGGTTTCAAGAAAAAGGCGAAGAGATCGTCCTGAAAAATATCGCGGCGGCAAGACTCGGCTTTGAATGGGGAAGGAAGTGCCCGGCAGCCGGGAGCATCAAACTTCCGCGCATCGAGTTCGGTGGCTCTGCGGCAGAACTGCTCATGGACGGTACCGCGGCGCTCGGCATCGGTGTCGTCGCCGCAGGTTGCAATTTCATCAGCTCCTATCCCATGTCCCCCTCCACGGGGCTGTTGACCTTTCTTGCCGAAAAGTCGGATGCATTCGGCGTTGTGGTTGATCAGGCGGAAGATGAAATAGCCGCCATCAATGCAGGGCTTGGCGCATCCTATGCCGGAGCGCGCGCCGTTGTCACCACTTCCGGCGGCGGGTTCGATCTTATGCAGGAGGGGGTGAGTCTTGCCGGTATGCTGGAACTCCCGTTAGTGATCCATATCGGCCAGCGGCCCGGTCCGGCCACGGGGCTGCCGACCCGAACGGAGCAGGGTGATTTCAATCTTGTGCTGCATGCCGGACATGGCGAGTTCGCTCGCGTGGTTTTCGCTCCGGGAACGCTGGAAGAGTTGATTCACCTTGCACAGCGCGCTTTTGCGGTTGCGCATCGTTTCCATATTCCGGTTTTTCTTCTGACCGACCAGTTTTTGCTCGATGCGGAAACCAGTATGGAGGCTGGCGCCATACACCGCTTTCCCCTCGAAGAGGCTATCGTCGAAACCGGGAAGGAGTACCTGCCTTATCTGTTTACTGAAGACGGACTCAGTCCGAGAGGCGTTCCCGGATACGGAGCAGGTCTCGTCCGAGCCGATTCCGACGAGCACAGCGAAGCCGGTTTCATCACCGAAGATTTCGATGTGCGAAGGAGGATGGTTGAAAAACGGCTTGCGCGGCTTGGCCCGCTCAGGGAGCAGGCGCTTATGCCGACTGTTACAGGCCTGATCGACAATGCCCGGACGCTCGTCGTCGGGTGGGGCTCCAACCGAGGGGTGATCGAGGAGGCGCTCGACCTGTTGGGCGACCCTCGTGTGGCTGGATTGCACTTTTCGCAACTCTTCCCGCTTAACCCGGCTGTCGCATCGCTGTTGGGAGAGCGTAAGCTCATTGTTCTGGAAAACAATCCAACCGGCCAGTTTGCCGGTTATCTCGCCATCGAGACCGGAAAAAACATTGCCGGTCGGATTCTGAAAGCCACCGGAGAGCCTTTTTCGGTGGAAGAGGTCTTAGAAGCGTTACGGAAGGAGGTCGGTCATGAGTGACAAGCAAACCCGGTTCGACATGCCCCCGCATACCGATGTGGCCTGGTGCCCCGGATGCGGCAACCATATGCTGCTCACGGCGGTCAAAGAGGCCCTTGACGATCTCGGCATCGATCCCCGGCAGCTCGTTATGGTCTCCGGCATCGGGCAGGCAGCCAAGGCGCCGCAGTACATCAACGCCAACATGTTTAACGGTCTGCATGGCAGGGCGCTTCCGGCTGCGCTCGGCATAAGGCTTTCGAACCGCAACCTCGTGGTTGTGGTGGAATCGGGAGATGGCGACATGTACAGCGAAGGCGGCAACCACTTTCTGCACGCCATTCGCCGGAACTTCGACGTCACGATGATCATCCACAACAACATGATTTACGGCCTTACCAAGGGGCAGGCCTCTCCTACCTCGCCCATCGGGATGCGCACTCCCGTTCAGGTGAAGGGGGTGATACCTGAGCCGTTCAATCCGCTTGCCGTGGCCATCGCTCTCGATGCACCTTTCGTGGCAAGGGCCTTCGCAGGTGATATTGCGCAGACCCGTTCGGTCATCGCTGAAGCCATACGGTTCAAGGGATGCTCCATCGTTGACGTATTCCAGCCTTGCGTTATCTTCAACAAGCTGAACACCTACAAGTGGTTCAGGGAACATACCTGCAGCTTGCCCGAAGATCACAACCCCGAAGACCGCATGGCAGCATTCGCCCTCGCCATACAGCATGAACCGTTGCCTCTCGGTATTTTCTACCGTAACGGAAAGCGGGCGCTTTACGAGGACCAGGCCGGCATTACGGAAACTCCGCTTTACAGGCAACCTCCTCCGGGAGACGATGAGTTCGAAAAGCTGATCGATGCCTACCGGTAAGGCGGACTAAACATCAGGAATCAATCATTGCCAATTATCAAGGAGAACCATGAACGAACTGAAACAAATGGCTTGCGTACCCTGCGAAAGAGGCGGAAGCCCGCTTGCCGCAGATGAAATCGACCGGTTACGGCAGGAGCTTCCTGATTGGGAGGTTGTTACGGAAGCGGGAGAGCTGCGGCTGCGGCGAATGTTCACCTTTTCCGATTTCAGGCAGGCACTCGCCTTTACCAACCACGTGGGAGAGCTTGCCGAAGCTGAAGGACACCACCCGAAGCTTGTGACGGAGTGGGGCAGGGTGACCGTGGAATGGTGTACCCACTCGGCAGGTGGTCTGCACCGCAACGACTTCATCATGGCTGCACGCACAAGCGCCCTGCACGAAGGATGACAGAAGGAGGTCGGGCACCACTCAATACTCGGCACTCAGAACTCATCTCCAGGATCGAGCAGGCCGTCGGTTCCGTATGGCGCTTGTCACCGCTGCCATAAGCGGGAGGATGGATGTGTGTGATCGCGCTGAACAAACACGGAAAGGAACGGACTTTCACGGACAGGGAAAGAACTGCCGACTGAGACGGACAAGCAGGACACTGGCACTTTGCCTTTGCCCGTCGGTGAACCTCCTGTCTTACCCTCATGCATCCCGTTTGCCGTGAATTTTTTTAAAATGAAGGAGGTTTTTCCTGGTACAGATCTCAGGAAGAAGGCGGCAACGATGAAGCGAAAAAGTCTTTTCCGTGCGATTTGTAGCTCGTTACCCCGCCTGCCGGTTGACGTTTTCGAAGACGTTATGCATCAGTTTCTGCGCAATGAACATTTTGAAGGCTTCGTCGTTCATGATGCGGTTGAAGACGGCTCGTTGCCCCTTCATGCGGTCGAACGGTGAATTCCTCTCTGGCGGACTCACTATTCTTGTAAGGACGTAATCTATGGATAATGGTATACATAAACGATTTGAACCTGTAAGCGAGATAAAACAGCTTTCGGGTCTTTCATGTCGCCAAACAGCCTCCCTTAATGTTAATGCTGTCGTCAGCGATTTCCCCATAACGCAGCTTCCGGTAACCGTTCTTCCGAAAAGAGTGACGGCTGGAACGACATCTGGCGCATGGAGTCGGGCGAAGGTGCGGAAGCCTCGTATGACAGGCACTTGTTCGACGGCAAGAGGTACGTCAAAAAGGAGCGCATTCCGGCCGCAAAGGTTCCGGAAGGCAAAACTTATCTTGCCGGCGAGGTGACCTACGAGAAGGGGATTATGCTCGAACCGCGCAACTGAACGGTTTTCAGCATCAGGAAGCTGCCGACCGCTGTTTTTTTGCGTGACGTTTTGCGATGAGGAATCCGGAAAGGTAGATCAGGATGAAGCCGGGCACGACCACGCTGAAAAACAGGATCTCATGCTGAGGAGTTTTCAGCTGTCCGGATGTCCAGACCATCCAGACAAAGAGAGCCCATAACGGTCCGACAACCAGAAAGGTGATATTCCAGAGTTTTGTGAAGCTTTGGTTCATGACGCAGTAGATTGTTGTGTGATTTGATCGAATCGGACAGGCTCAGGCTTCTGCCTGCAGTTTCAGCTTCCGTTCATGGCTTTTTTCGAGCCAGATCCTCACCAGATACTGCACGGCATTGATGATATAGCTCGAATAGGCTACGGTGGCCCAGATCACCAGAGTGCCATCGGGATACCCTTTCCAGGCGAGCACGAAATAGAGGAAATGAAAGAAGGTTGCAACCGAGCTGCCTACATCCTCCCAGAAAAACTCTTTCGAAAAGACCCACTTGCCGAAAAGATCCTTCTCGAAAAACATGCCGGTTATGAAAAGAATCACAAAAAAGAGCGTCTTGAAGAGAATGGCGACGCTGACCCAGAAAAAGTCGATGGAGGCGGGATTACTGGCATAGATGGCGTTCAGAGCGATGCCGGTCAGAAAGATGACGAACTGTACCGGTGCCAGCAGGATCTGGATCTCGGTCCATACGGATGCGTTGCGCTTGGCAAGCTGTTCAGGCGTGTAACGTGGCATGATGATTTTGTCTTACAACTTGAGTGAATAAGGAATATTTAATCTGCCAACCATGATCCCGCTTTTTAATAATGAATTCGCTTGAACAGCTTCTGCGCATCACCCTACTTCTTCGTTATAGCAAACCTTGCCTTCCTCGTTTACCACATACTCCAGCGGGAATAAAATATTCTTCGTTATATCGCCAAATACTCAAAGAAAACAGCGATGAGTTTTTGTTTGAAACCCTCATGGCTTCTTGCTCCGAATGCTTTGTTTGTCCGCAATATTCCGGAAGAAAAAAAACAATAAAAAATAAAGTAAATGAGGCTCCTCGCTGTTTCAAGTGGGTGATGATATCAGAAGCGTATATTGTGGTGT
>DYNE01000064.1 GCA_020721225.1 Pelodictyon luteolum
AATATTCCTGTTATATCCTTATATTAGTAATACTTATCTATTATTCAGCAAGCCCGAAATAAAAGAGCACGGAAAACAGGACAATCAGCAAGGGCACCAGATAGGTGCCCTGCATGATATCCCGGAATAATTCGGATATGATCATCGGTTCGGATTCTTACGACGGCAAAACTATCGTTTCAGACGTTCGGACTCGCTTTTTGAACGAATCACACAATCTTCAATAGCCATTCCGCCGAAATAGTTGCCGGTAAGAAGCAGGTTCTTTTTATCGGCGAGCAGGGTGTTGGTTTTTTCAAGCCACTGAGGGTGAGTCATGCGCAACGATGGCACCGTATTGATTCTGGTGTCGCTGTGCTCGATTTTCGACATGCTGACTCCAAGAACGCTGGTAATGCGCTCCCGTTTGACTTTTTCATCCAGACCCGGCCTGAAATGGAAAGCAAACCCCCGGAAGTTATCGTCGGGCACCGTATCGCGGGAGACGGCTGAAAAAAACACATCGCCTGGAGAAATAAGCGCCGCAACCGGCTTGAGGTTTATATTCTCCTTGCGGACAATAACGCCGACGGAATCGACCGATGCCGCCTTCAGCTGGCCCAGATGATTGGCGATATCCGGATTGACGTCGCTGAGCATGGCCGAAGAAAGTGCCGAAGGCATAGCAAGCGCAAGCGTTGGCGCGGTCAATTCGTCTCCGCTGGCTGTTCTGACGATGTACTTTCCGTTTTCGAACCGGACACTCTTGACCTCCATGCCGGTAAAAATATTGATGCCTTTCTGAGCGGCAATGGCAAAGGCCACGCTCTGCAGCCCATCCCGAAAGGTATAATTTTTCAGAACGTCTTTTCTCTTTTCACGACTCTTGAACATCATTTCGGCAGGGAAATCGTCGGTCGGCTGCGAAGGCACCGCGTTGAAAAAGTGGCTGACGACATCTGCGTAATTGCGCTCTCCGACAATCTTCGAATAGTAGGACTTCACGCTCTGCCCGGTTTTTTTCAGCTTGAAGAGGTTCGGGGCCGACATGAGAAGTTCGGGAATGCTGAGCTGTGAAAGAATGGACTTGACCTGACCGTCGATCATGAGAGAAAACGGAACCTTCGCTCTCGGAATGATGGTATCGCTCACTCCGCACCCTTCTATAATATCGAGAAGATTCTGGTAGGAACTGTAGCAGGTATGAGCTCCGAGTTCAAGCCAGAAATTTTTTCCGGAAGACGCATATTTCGGAGATGCGAACGAACCGCCGACCGTGCTGTTCTTTTCAAGCACAACGGTCTTAAAACCTGCTTTATTGCTGTAATACGCAAGGCTTAAACCACTGATACCTCCACCGACTACAATAACTTCATGTTCCTTCATGGCAGAATAAAAATTCAGGGAGTGTATGAAATAAAACTGCCGGAATCAGATAAACAACAAGAGTACTGAAGCTGCTCCGGCACCAACTAACGGGAACAATTTAGCTAAAACTGAAAAGAACACCACTGATAAAAAAACGAAGGTCATACAATGCAGCCGAACAGGCATAAAAACTGTTATGCCTGTTCGGCTGCGTCGCGGTAGTTCTGGGAGTATCGCACGTAGTTTTCAGGCGACTCCTCAATGTTTTGACGCTCAGCATCGGTTATCGGGCGGATCACCCTGGCCGGCACGCCGGCAACCAGCATACCCGAAGGCACGGTAAACCCCTGTTTTACCAATGAACCCGCCGCAACGATCGACCAGGGTTCCACAACGCAGTCGTCAAGCAGCACCGCACCCATGCCAATCAGTACATAATCCTGCACGGTACAAGCGTGCAGCACCGCTCCGTGACCAATGGTCACAAAGTTGCCGATGACAAGCGGACCGGTATCGTGCGTCACATGCAGGGTGACATTGTCCTGTACGCTGCACTTCTCCCCGATGCGGATAGGGCAGACGTCGCCACGAACCACCGCATTGAACCAGACGCTCGATTGCGCGCCGATATGCACATCGCCAATCACAAATGCTCCATCGGTCATGAACACCGATTCATGAATTTCGGGCCACACCCCTTTATAAGGCATCACTTTTCCCATAACTGTATCAACTAAATCGATTGAAATTTTCCGGTTTTTTAATGATAGCTCATGAGCTGCAAACTTCATAGCTTCAAATGTAAACATCACGATAGAGGCAGGAATCGAAATGCTTGTGTATCTCTGCCGAACAACACCTCTCTCATTCAGGATAAAGACAAATGTTCCGGGAGAGGTCGTCATCGCTGCGGCTGAGCTTCTGCAGTTCGGCGTACCGCCCACTCCCGACAACTGCGGATCTCTGTTGCCATTCGTCGCTTCAGGAACCTTTGGATGCATCCTGTACCAATTTCACGAGGCCTCCGCTATTGCTGATACGCTCTTCGCCGTGCGACACAGCGACTCGTTACTTTTCCCCATGCTATTGGCCTGATAAATTTTACATTTCCTTACGTATTGCATTACAAAGGGAATCAACCGTTCCCCGGTGACAAAAGAGATAGACATCAAGGCATGAAATCAACACTGAGCTGCAGCGGACTGAAAAAGATTTATAACAGACGGGAGGTTGTGAAAAGCTCGACGCTGGAAGTAAAACAGGGAGAAATCGTAGGGCTTCTCGGACCGAACGGCGCCGGCAAAACCACAACCTTTTACATGATTGTAGGGCTTGTGCGGCCTGACTGCGGTAAAGTCATGCTTGACGGGAGAGAAATCACTGCCCTGCCAATGCACAAACGCGCACGGCTCGGAATCGGTTACCTGCCTCAGGAAGCATCGGTGTTCCGCAAGATGACCGTTGAAGACAACATCCTCGGCGTACTTGAGTTCACCTCCCTTTCAAAAGCCGAACGACGAGAAAAAACAGAAAAAATGCTCGAGGATCTGAATATAACAAATATCCGGAAAAGCATGGGTTATGCGCTCTCCGGCGGAGAGCGACGGCGTACTGAAATTGCCCGGGCTATGGCACTCGATCCGAAATTCATCCTGCTCGATGAGCCCTTCGCAGGAGTGGATCCTATCGCAGTCGAGGATATTCAACATATTGTCGAAGAGCTGACAAAACGCAATATCGGGGTGCTCATCACCGATCATAACGTGCACGAAACGCTCTCGATCACCAGCCATGCCTATCTGCTCTTCGACGGCAGCATCTTCATGCAGGGCACCCCGCAGGAAATTGCCGACAACCCCGAAGCACGCAAACACTATCTTGGCGAAAAGTTCAGCCTCGAACGCTACTGAGCCGTCAAGACCTGACATACATGGGTCATCTCATTTCAGGAACTTAAAAGAACAGAAATATTGTTTTTTTAAAAACCGGCTTTTGCAATAAGCGCAATGGTCTGCTTTTGTGTTCTTAACCTACCGGAGGCGGCATAAAGCCATGAAACTTCTCCTGCTCTATCCTGAATTTCCAGATACATTCTGGAGCTTCAAGCATGCACTCAAATTCGTCAGAAAAAACGCTTCGCTTCCGCCGCTCGGCCTTGTAACCGTAGCGGCCATGCTTCCCGAAAACTGGCAGCAGAGACTGGTGGATCTGAACGTCCGTCCGCTGAAACAGGACGATCTCGCCTGGGCGGATATGGTCTTTATCAGCGCCATGGGCGTTCAGCAGGAATCAGCCCGTGACCTGATCGCGCGATGCGGGGCGGCAGGCATCACCGTGGTAGCCGGAGGACCCCTCTTCACCACCGGACACGAACAGTTTCCTGAAGTCGATCACTTTGTGTTGAATGAAGCCGAGCTGACTCTGCCGCTTTTTATCGAAGATCTGAAAAACGGCTGCGCAAAAAAACTTTACGCTACAGCAGAGTTCCCTGATATCACCCGAACTCCTGCGCCGAAATGGGAACTGCTCGATATGCAGAAATATGCCTCGATGGCCATCCAGTTTTCGCGCGGCTGCCCCTATCAGTGCGATTTCTGCAATGTCACTACCCTGTTCGGCCATAAAATCCGCACCAAGACCACGACGCAGATCATAACCGAGCTTGAAAGACTCCGAGGTATGGGATGGCGCGACAGCGTCTTTTTTGTGGACGACAACTTCATCGCTCATAAATCGTACCTGAAAAAGGAACTGCTTCCGGAACTGATCGCATGGAGAGAGTCAAACGGCGTTTCGACGAAGTTCTATACCGAATGCTCCATCAATCTGGCCGACGACGCCGAACTGATGGATCTTATGGTTCGCGCCGGGTTCAATCAGGTCTTCATCGGCATTGAAACCCCCGACGACAAAGCGCTGCAGGCATGCGGCAAACAGCATAACAGATCGAGAAACATGCTGGAGAACATCCGCAGAATCCAGAACGCCGGCATGGAGGTACAGGGTGGATTCATTGTCGGTTTCGACAGCGATACTCCGTCGATTTTCCAGAAACAGATCGAGTTCATCCAGAAAAGCGGCATCGTAACCGCCATGGTCGGCGTCCTGCAGGCGCTTCCCGGCACGAAACTCTACGATCGCATGAAAAGCGAAGGCAGGCTGCTGCACAATTCCAGCGGCGATAACGCGGACAGCAACACCAACATCATTCCGGCAATGGACCCTGACATGCTGAAAAAAGGGTACAGGGAGATGATGACCCACCTCTACGCCCCGAAACATTACTATAAGCGCATTCGAACGCTCCTGCAGGAATACAGGGCGCCCGCCGTTCAGATCAAAAGCAGGTTCAGAATGAGCCAGTTCATGGCTTTTGCCCGTTCAACTGTAGTACTCGGCATAATCGGAAAAGAGCGGTTCCAGTACTGGAAAATACTGATATGGACATTTTTCAACCGCCAGCAGTCGCTGCCGCTTGCCGTAACGCTTGCCATCTATGGCCACCATTTCCGCAAGGTCTGCCGTCTGCACCTTAAAGATGCGCGACAACCGGCGAAATAATAGTTTTGGATTATTTTCCTTTTGTTTTATACAAAAATAAAAGGTATAATAGTTTGTTAGGCCAACAGTTGGCCTGAAAGCTTTCAAGTGATTTGTGCTTTTGGTTATTTGACAGCCTTTCTCTTTTTGATCAAAGCACGATTACTATGAAAAAAGCATGAACATTTACATTGGCAACCTTGATTACAACGTAACAGAATCTGACCTTCGCGAAACATTCGGCGAATTCGGTGAAGTTTCTAACGCGAGCGTGATCACCGATAAATTCACCGGACGTTCAAAAGGCTTTGGCTTTGTTGAAATGCCTAACAACGCAGAAGCTTCGGAAGCCATCTCTTCTCTGAACGACAGTGACTTGAACGGCAGAACCATCAAGGTAAACGAGGCAAAGCCACGCGAGCAGCGCCCGATTTCCCGCCCCAGGTACTAAGCCTTACCTATTCAGGATACTTTAAAGCTGCTGTTGCCAAACAGCAGCTTTTTTTTTGCCCAGTACGAAGTTTTCAGTTCCCTTTTTATGTCATTGTATGTATCCGACCCCCGTCCTCTGTCAGTTTGTCCGCTTGGCTTTGTTGCGTATCTTGCCGTAAACTTCCAAGAAGCGGTTTACCGGCACAAAAAAAACGAATGTTATGATCGCTGAACAATTCCTGTTCCAGGCTGAAGGCGGATTCATCAGACTGCCGGTGTGGGGACATATCCCCTTGAGCAACCCTCTGAAGCATATTCTTGTCCATCCTTCGTTTCTGCGCCTGAAAGGCATACGGCAGTTATCGTTTTCCCAGCAGGTATATCCAGGAGCTACACACACCCGTTTTGAACATTCGATCGGGGTCTATCATCTGATGAAACTGATTCTGCAGCGTATGGTGAGCAACCCGCTTGCCATCGGACTACAGGATGACCGGTTCCGATTTGACGACGGAAGCTGCCGTCTGCTTCTGGCGGCCAGTCTGCTGCATGATATAGGCCATTACCCGCATGCCCATGTGATCGAGGAACAGATCCCTGCCGGCAGTTGCGGTCCGGTGTTCTCCCATCATGAAAATCTTTGCGAAAGATTTATCTTTCAGGAGCAGCCCGGATTTCCCCCGATTGCCGAAATCCTTCACAATGAGTGGAAGGTTGATGCCAAAGAGGTGATCGCGCTGATTGAAGGCTCCTCGACAAGCGGCTTCGGCAAGTTGATCAGCGGCACCCTCGACCCTGACAAAATGGATTACCTGATGCGCGATGCGCACCACTGCAACATACCCTATGGAAGCATAGACATCGAACGGCTTATCGAGTCGTTTGTGCCGGATCCCGAGAGGAAGCGGTTTGCCATTACGGAAAAAGGAATCGCGCCGCTTGAGAGCCTGCTGTTTGCCAAATACATGATGATGCGCAATGTTTACTGGCATCATACAGGCAGGGCGCTCTCAGCCATGCTCAGGCGGCTGCTGCAGGCAGTAATCGATGAAGAGCTGCTGAGCGGACAACAGCTGGAATCACTCTTTTACGACAATGCCGACGACCGGGTACTCTTCGAACTGAAAGCAATGCTGCCACAAAGGGTTTCGGGGGAAACCCTGCTGCTCGACGATATTCTGCAGCGACGGGTATATAAACGGGTGGTCACCATTCAGCCATATACAAAAAACGGAACGGACGAACGCTGGTTCGCCTATGCCTCGGACAACTCGCTCTGCCGACAAAAAGAGCGGGAAATATGCGATTTGCTCTCAAAACGCCATAACATGAACCTCAGCGGTATGGAAGTATTGATCGACCCGCCGTCAAAAAAGGATATTTTCGACTACAACGATCTCAGAGAACTGCGGGTTTACCCCACCCGATCGGAACACCTGCACTATTCGCTGCAGCTCTCTTCGGAGTACTGCCGTTTCGACGATTTTGACGAATCGGTCTTTCGTTCGGATTTTATTCTATCGTTCGAGCGTTACACTAAAAAATTCAGATTGCTCTGCAGGGAAAATCTTATGGAAAAAGTATCCGAGTCGATGAACGGGATAATGAATATTCTGCAGTCGTGAAATCTTGAATTTTTATGTATTTATCAGTCAAGAACAGTATAAGCGAATAACTCATACAAAACCTGGACATCTCATGGAACAGCAACAGCAGGACAAATTTTACAAGGGGCTTTTCTTTGGAGCCGCTCTGGGCGCCGCGGCAGGGACCGTTATGGGTCTGCTTTTCGCCCCGCACAAGGGCACGGAAACCCAGCAGATCATTTCCGGCAAAGTGAAACACGCTATTGACAAGGCTTCCGATTATTATGAGAGCACCGAGCATGACAGCGCGTACAGTAACGATGCGAAAAAGCGCTCCCAGGAAATTATCGATACCGCCCGTGATGAAGCAAAAAAAATACTCAACGAAGCTAACAACATCATCAGAGAGATCAAAGGTCATGCCAAACCGGAGACTAACTGAGCAATGCTGACAACTCAGAGCACCAGGGGCGCTGAAGCCGGATCTGACGGCTATGCCGTTCTGTTGCTGCATGCATTTCCTCTTTCAGCCGGAATGTGGAATCAGCAACTCCTGGCACTTGAAGAGGCCGGCATTGCAGCCATTGCGCCAAACGCATATGGCATAGAGGGTTCGGATGAGATGCCGGACTGGACGTTCGATGGGTATGCGCGTGACCTTTGCGCCATGCTCGATGATATCGGCTGCAGAAAGGCCTCCATTGTCGGGCTCTCAATGGGAGGGTACCAGGCATTTGCTTTTTACCGGCTCTTTCCGGAGCGAACTGCATCGCTGGTGCTGTGCGATACCCGTGCTGAAGCCGATGCGCCCGAATCGACAAAACAACGGCATGAATTCATCGAAGCAGTGGAGAACAGCGGTCCGGCAGAGGCGATAAAACGGATGATGCCCAACTATTTTACCCCTGAAACCTGTAAGGCAAACCCGTCACTTGTTGAGCGTACAGCGGCCATGATAATGGAACAGTCCGTAATCGCTATCACTTCGGCAATGAAAGCCATCATGAAACGGGATGATGCGACACCGCTGCTGCCGGACATCACCTGTCCGGTGCTTGTGCTGAATGGACGTGAAGACCGTCTGACTACAGCGCAAACCGCAGAAAATATCGCAAAAGAAATACCCGGAGCGGAACTGGAGCTGATTCAGGATGCAGGACATCTCTCGAACATGGAGCAGCCGGCTCGGTTCAACCGAGCCCTGCTCGGTCACATCAACCGGGTCAGAAGCCTCTGACCCGGCAGCACTCCAATCTCGTAACCCTTCATGCCTTCAGGTTTTCGATGATCTCAAAGAAATTGGGAAAGGAAACCCCGACGACGTCACTGTCGGAAAGTGCTATACCCTCACCGGTCGCTCTGGCTGCCACTGCAAAGCTCATGGCAATCCGATGATCGTCGAAGCATTCCACGGTAACCTGCCCGACAGGTCTGCATCTGCGGCCTATAACCCTGAATCCGTCAGGGTATTGTTCGCAATCGAAACCAAGACGTTCAAGATTCACCACAATCGCATTGATCCGGTCGCTCTCTTTCGTACGAAGCTCTTCGGCATTGTAAAGTTCAAACTCTCCTGACGCAAAGGCCGAGAGTACCGAAAGCATGGGCAGTTCATCGATAACCCCTGCAACCACCATCGGGTTGCTGATGACGAGAGGCTTCAATGTTCGCGTACTGCGCACGAGTATATCCCCTATGGTTTCACCGCCGATAATACGGCTGTTTTCGATCGTAATATCGGCACCTGCACCTGTAAGCAGCGAAATGAACTCTACTCGCGTCGGGTTGAGGCAGACATCCCTGATAATGATTTCCGAGTTGCTGCCCAGAAGACCGAGAGCAACGATGAAGCAGGCCGCGGAAGGATCGGCGGGAATATAAAATGACCGGGCGGGAATGGTTTTCCTCCCGGGAATGACTATCACCCGCTCTCCATCGGGCCGGTCGATGGTTTCAAGACCAAGCATCAGCTCCGTATGGTCGCGTGAGCGGATCGATTCAATAATTCGCGTTTCTCCGTCGGCATGGAGGGCGGCAAACGTAACGAGCGATTTCACCTGGGCCGAGGGAACCGGAAGACGGTATTCAAGTGGAGTGAGATCTCTGGTGCCCCTGATGCGAACCGGCGCCGTCCCTGCCGGTGAGAGATCGACGCCGGCGCCCATCTGGCGCAGAGGATCCGCGACCCGTTTCATGGGACGCTTCATGAGAGAGCTGTCGCCTACAAGCTCGCTCTCGAAGGGCTGGGCTGCGAGAATACCGGCAAACATCCGCATGGTGCTGCCTGAGTTGTTGCACATCAGCGGATTTTCAGGAGCAGTAAAGCTCCAGAGGCCGCGTGAGCTGATGACAACCTTTCTGATACGGCGTCCATAAGCACCATCGACCTCTTGTTGAGCAACCTCGATGCCGGCATCATGCAATACGCCAAGAGTTGACTGGTTATCGAAACCTGCCGAAAAATTGGTGATTTCCGTAACGCCTTCAGAAAGGGAGCCGATAAGTGCCGCGCGGTGCGATATTGACTTGTCGGGTGGCAGTGCTGTTACTTCACCTTTGAAAACAGCCATAGAGCTTTATATTTTTTTCTTGCAATACAGGGCACATCAATTATTCTGTAAGGCATTCCGATAGTTCTCTGGACTGAAGCCAGAAATCTTCCTATTCCTCAGAGCGGGGCGCCCATTTTTCCGGGCATCAAAATGCTTACGGCAATTTATAGCGATACACTGAAAATAAAAAGCAACCCCTTTTCGAAAGGAGTTGCTTTTTAACATCATGATTCAAACCTGACGATCAGGAATTGCTCTCTTCATTCGCTCTCTGCGCTCTTCGCTTGCATCTCGAACGTTTCAGACGACTATCCACTGACGGTTTGACAAAGTATGCTCTCTTACGGAACTCCTTCAACACACCGGCTCTTTCATATTTCTTTTTGAAGCGCTTCAGCATCTTGTCGATGGACTCGTTATCATTAATCTGCACACTAACCAAAAGTAATCACCCCCTTTTAATAAAGATCAACGTCTCAATTTCAGTTTGATAAGATCGCTCAGGCTTTCGGAACTCTTTTCCTTGCCGGAATTGACCTGAACGTTTTCAAGCAGCTGTTTTCTGCCGCTTTTACAAAATTCCACAATAATAACGTAAGCTCCGCTTCCTGTCGCCTGCTTTTCACGAACCACGCCCACCTCGTCAAGAGCCTGGTGATAGAGCGCATCACCCTTTGCGTAGATGCCGTGAGGAGAATATATCTGGCAATCTCCGGGCTTCAACTCTTCGGGGCTCAGTTCACGATCGATCTGAATCTGCCACTCTTTAAGCAGATGCACCTGATTGCATACCGAACAACGAATCCAGTACTGGTTTTCTGCTGAAGAGGGCAACTCTTCATTCTGCTGTTTTGCCTCTTTCGATTTCTTTGAAGGCCTGGCGGTGAAGAGATCATCAACTTTAGGCTTGTCACTCGGAATCCATTCACCGACAAAGACTTTTTTGGTAACCTGACCACATCCTTCACAGAAACCGGGCTTGATCTTTCCCTCCAAAATAAACTGTCTTTTTCTGGACTCTACCTTCATATGACTTTGCTGATTGAATAATGCGCCCGTTAACCTTGCATCTGCCTTAACGGCACTGAAGAGCACATCCGTCGTGCGGTGCTGGCCTGTTGAATACCCGAAGTCCTCCGGATACAGCAGAGAGAATCCGGAACCTTCAGGACTGCTTAAATAAAGAAATCTCCAAAAAAAAACAACCGGTAATTTCTTAAGGGCACCTCTATTTATTATGGGGGAGCTTAAATTATTATAAAATA
>DYNE01000065.1 GCA_020721225.1 Pelodictyon luteolum
TATTGCGGTTCATCCGCATCCAATCCATTGTCCAATACGGATAGCCGAGTTTATCTACTATTTGTCCGGCAATATTTTTGGCTTCATAAAGGTCTTTAACCCGAATATCAACGCCGGATATGTTGTCACCGACATGAAGCATATTCTGAGCATCTTTCAACTGAATATACGCCAAAGATTTATCATAATCGTAAATTCCGGAACGGAACAATGCCGCAACCTTGAAGCGCACCATCGGCGGCATCTGCGTAATATTTTTTGATCCCGCAATTTCGGTAATCAGAGACACCCAATCGCCGACATCCACTTTCAAAATTTCTTTGGCAAGTTCATAACCTAAAATAATTCCCGGAATATTATCGGATTTCTGTGCAGACAGCTTTCCCAGCGCGTCTTTATCCAAACTGATAATCACTTCTCCCGCGCTCTGAGTATCAATGCCTCTGATAACCGCGCCGGACATGCCTTTGCCAGACCTCAGCATTCCCTGCATGTAAATATACGGCGTGGCTGCCTGAACACCGTTGATGTTTTTCAACTGCTCAATCGTTTTCCGATAATCCGAAAAAATGCCGCCCTGACGGGTGAGCATGATATGGGGCGTAATGCCCAAGATTCGTGATCGAAGGTCGGTTTCCGCGCCGGACATGACCGCAATCACGACAAGCAACACCATAACGCCCACCGCGACTCCTGCGATGGATAAAAACGTAATCAGCGAAATAAACGCCTGTTTCCGCTTTGCGCCAAGGTATCGTCTGCCGACAAATAATTCAAAAGTCATCGTTAAAAACTCGCTTTCTGAGATTTTTTCTTGACAAGAAACGCTCTGAAATGTTAATAGACCTTTCAACTTTGTAGGCACGTAGCTCAGCGGGAGAGCACTACCCTGACACGGTAGGGGTCGTTGGTTCAAACCCAATCGTGCCTACCATAAATATTCAGCAGTGTGAACCTTCTGCAACAATTCTTCAAAAACAAATTCAATATCTGCCACAATTTTTGCCTCTATCACAATTTTTTTCCACTCAAAAACATCAGATTCATAAGGATTCAATATTAGCAATATTCAAGCGCAAAATCAACATAAAGGAAGGGCATAATGAAGATTTGCAGAAAAATCCGCCATCGGAGAAAGGTACTGAACATCAATACAGAACTTTGTCAATCGGATTTCAACTGCGTAACTTATGTTATTGAAAAATTTCCCTTGACATGCAGGGGGGGGGGGAATGGTATTGACTCTTGATATATTTTGAATATAATATTTCAATCAAGGGGGAACCATGAATTATCAGAGAAAAATCGCCGTATATTGCTGTGTAATCTGCACAGCATTTTTTTTATCCGCACCGGCTTGGGCAGTTTATCTGTCTTTCACTCCGTCCGATTCAACGATTCAGCCCGGCAATTCCGTGTCCGTTGATATTTTTGTCTCCGGTCTGGAAACCGATAATCTGGCTGCATTCGACTTCGATGTGAATTTCAACCCGGAAATACTGACATTTGATTCGTATGTTTTGGGAAACGGACTCGGAAGCATTGATATCGGAGATGCGGAAAACTTCGGACTCGGCAGTCTCAGCAGCGGCGTGATAAATATCGCTGTGTTTTCCAACTTTCGGACGATTGACGCCCAGCCGGAGACATTCAGGCTGGCAACACTCACATTCACCGGGATTCATGACGGGAGCAGTTCTCTGTTATTTTCAGATGCGGTTTTCGGCAATGAAGAGAATATCTCTATGTCGGGCGATGTGAATGCAAGCTCTCTGATCAGGGTTGAAACTCAGGCGAACAATATTGTCGAAATCTACCGTTCTGTCGAACCCGGCAGAACCGAATCCGTTGCCCAAAGCGCCGGTGTCAATCCGCTTGTTATCAGCGGAGACATCGCCCAATTTTCAAACGGACTGCCGGCAAATATCGGGGTCGGCGATGTTCTGGTGTACGGGGAACAGAATCATGCGGCGTTCATCCATAAACGAATCAGCCCGGCTGTCTTTACCGTCAGGACAAATACCGGAGCTGCTCCCGTGCCGATCAGCGCCGACAATTCATGGAGCATTTACCGGGCATACACCTCTCTGCGGGATGCGGAAAACGGAAACGAAAATACCGGCATTCCGCAGCAGCTCAGAAATTTCGACACATGGACAGGCGGAAAAGATCTGATTGCGGATAATCAGCGATGGATAATCGCCTGTTATGCCGGAAATCCTGACACATCAAATATCTATATCAACGGCTGGACAACGGGACCGGAGAATTACATCAGAATTTTCACGCCCCACACTCCGGATCAGGTCGGAATATCCCAGCGCCATGACGGAAAATGGTCTGAGACTTCATACAGGCTGGTAACAACCGCCGCCGATGATTATCAGTCCTCAATCTGTATCAGAGAGGATTATGTAAGAATTGAAGGCTTGCAGATTCACACAAAGGCAAACAATTTCAGCACCTACGGCATAACAACGAACAGTCTGAGTTCCGAAAGCAGCAATCATATCTATGTGTCGGACTGCATTCTGAAAGGAGACGGAACACCCCGGGGCGGCGGCATCAGGGGGTATGATTTCATGGGCAATCTCACGGTCCGGAATACGATTGTCTATGATATGGGAGATGTCTGCATCAGCGCTTCGGGGCAGCATACATTCGAAGCGTATAACAATACAGTTTATAACTGCTGGCGCGGGTTTCATGTGTCCAATCCCGCGTTCATCGTGAAAAACAATATTTCCGCAGAGTCGGCGGATTATGATTATGCCAACTGGTTCGGCAGCACAAGTTCGGACAATGTCTCCTCCGACGGCTCTGCCGCAATGTGGGGCTTGCTGAACGGGATCACATATATTGTTCCCGAAGAACATTTCATTGACGTCGAAGCGCGTGATTTTCACCTGAAAAACACATCTTCTCTCAGAGGCAGGAATGCAGGCGCTTTCCCCGAATAAAACTGTCTGAACCATGATTTACAGGATTAAAAGATTGCCGGGATTTTTTGAATCACGGTAATTCCGAAAATCCTGAGAATCCCGATAAAAACAAAAAGGAGTCAGAGACCTATGAATACGACACGGCAGCTCATTCTGAGTCTGATAACGGCAATTCTGGTTGTTTCGTCATGCTTTGCTGAGACAACCCCGAACATATATAATCCGACCGACGGCAGCATGATCGGTCCCCGGACAGCCTCCTGCAATGTTGCCGGAGACCTTACCGGCGACTGCATTGTTGACGATAACGATATTGCCGTCATCAGATTCAATAAAGTCAAGCCTCTGAGTGCCTGTCCCGAATGCGATATTGACGGAGACGGCAGGATAACCGTGCTTGATGCCAGAAAACTTGCTCTGATGTCCGCTTCTTTGCCCACAGCAAATTTCAGCGCAGCTCAGGCAGAAATTCTTCAGGGCGGATCCGCAACTCTGACATGGCAGACACAGAATGCTCAGAAAGCTGTTATTGACAACGGAATCGGCGAAGTCGCACTTTCCGGTTCCGTGAGTGTTTCTCCGCAGCAGACCACGACCTATACCATAACTGTAACCGGAAATAACGGAGCCGGCACAACCTCGCAGGTTACCGTTACCGTCCTTGTTCCCTCAGCAGCTTTCAACACAGATCCGCCGGAGATTTTACAGTACGGCTCCGCAACCCTGACATGGGACGTTCGGAATGTCCGGAAAGCGTTTATTGATAACGGAATCGGCGAAGTTTCTCTGTCAGGCAGCAGAGTTGTTTCTCCGCAGCAGACCACGACTTATACCATTACCGGAACCAATGATAACGGGAGCGTCATTGTTACGGCACAGACGACCGTAACCGTTACAGGCGGCGCAGGCAGCGTTACTGCGAATATCACTGCGTCTTCGACACCGAATAATAAACCCGGAGACCCGGTTACGCTCACATGGAACACTGCAAATGCGGCAAGCGTTTTTCTCGATGACGGAAATACAACGGTCAGCCTGCCTTCTCTGTCCGGTTCTCAGACAGTTACGCTTCAGCACACAACTGTTTATACACTCACAGCAATAGGAAATAACGGCGCTGCCGCCAGGCAGATTACGATCATGGTCAGAGGTACGCCCGCACCTCTGCCTGACGGTTCTTTCGGCAAACAATACGAAGACCTGATTCCGCAGGACGCATCAGTACAATCTTATGATTCCAAACGTTTTTCAGTCATCACCGGTCTGGTTCTGAATGCGGGCGGCTCGCCTCTGGGCGGGGTTTCTGTAACTGTTCACGGACATCCCGAATACGGTACTGCGTTCACTGATGACACAAAAGGACGGTTTTCGATTCCGGTCGAAGGCGGTTCGGACATCACCCTGATTTATCGCAAAGCCGGACTGCTCACTTCCCAGCGGAAAGTGTATGTTCCGTGGAATGATATTGCTGTTGCCGAAACCCTGCGGATGATTGCCGAAGATACTGCTGCCACAAAAATAACCTTCGACGGCAATCCGAATACTGTCATAACCCATCGGAGTACGGCTTATACAGATTCTTTCGGTACCCGTTCCGCCACGATGATTTTCACCGGGGATAATCAGGCATATATCGCAGATAAAAACGGAAACACTCTGGGGCAGCTCGGCAGTATCACCGTCCGGGCAAGCGAATACACAACTCAGGATTCCATGCCTGCCAAACTTCCGCCCAACTCGGCGTATACCTATTGTACGGAACTGGGCGCGGACAGCGTGCAGCGGATAAAATTCGGCAAGCCGGTCATTGTTCTAGTTGATAATTTTCTGAAATTTCCGGTCGGTTCGAAAGTTCCGGTGGGATATTATGACCGGGATCGGGGTGTCTGGGTTCCCGCGAATAACGGAATTATTGTTCAACTGCCGCCTCTGAACAGCAGCGGTACTTATGACGACCCTGAATACAGGGGACTGGATCCGGCGATATATAAGCCCAACTCAACCTATATGCGGTTTCAAACCGATCATTTTACGCCCTGGGATTGCAACTGGCCATACGGACCTCCGGATGATGCAACTGATCCCAATCCTGACAACGATCCTTATACGGATGAGCAATGTGATGACTGCGAGACAGCTACGGGTTCTTTCACAGAAGATCGCAGCAGAATTTTTCATGAGGATATTCCTATCCCCGGTACGGACATGAGGCTGCATTATGCCAGCAACCGGGTGAAAGGATACAGGCATGTGATCACTGTCCCTATCAGCGGAAGTACTATTCCGGCAAGTCTTAAGGAAATTATTGTCATAGTTCGTGTTGCCGGGCGTGCGTTTGAACAGCATTTGACGGCTTTGTCCAATCAGAAAGCTGAGATTGTATGGGATGGTCTGGATTATCAGGGCAAATCTGTATCCGGTACCATAATTGCCCATACAGATATAGGTTTTGTCTATGATGCGGTATATTACGGACCCGGAAATTTCGCACAGGCATTTGCACAGGCAGGAGTATCTGTAACAGCAGACAGGGCGAGACAGGAAGTTATTTTATGGAAATACTCTCAGTCATCCCTTTACATCACGCCGAAAACCGATATTGCCGAAGGATGGACATTATCTGTTGCTCACAAAATCAGTGATCCGGCGAATCCCCCTGTTCTCTTCAAAGGTGATGGCAGCATAATCAATGATTTCAATGCTATCAAACCTATCAAGAGCGTTGTGGGCAACGGAACACGCGGTAATCCTCAGGAGGGTGATCTTGCTACGAAAACAAAACTTGATTATCCCTGTACAATAAAGGTCAGTTCTTCAGGGGAACTGCATTTTATCAATGGAAATCGTGTCTGGAAAGTACGCTCTGACGGTATTGTTGCTGCTGTGGCAGGTAACGGAAGTCCTGAAAATACTTTCAATGAAGGAGTTCCGGCTTCAACTACCGGAATTGAACCCCGGGATATAGCTTTCGATAATCAGGGAAATCTTTTTATAGCCTGCAAATTCGGTATTCGTAAGGTTGACAAGGCAGGTATTATTACTACCGTATTTCGACGATATGAGGTTCTGAATATAGCGACGGATAATTATGGAAATCTGTATGTAGTTGATGCCAGCGATATTCATTCAATCAGCTACAGTTATTATTACTATTCTAATGCCACTGTATGGAAGCTGGATACCGGTGGAAACTTCACAAAGATAGCCGGAACCGGAATAAATGGCTATAGTCAGGATGGCAGTTTTGCATCTGGAAGTCAGCTCGGATTTATATGGGATATTGAGACAGATAATCAGGGGAATCTTTATATTTTGGAATATTGCACATCCTGTATCGGTGGTGAAATGCAGATTCGCAAAGTAGATACTTCCGGAATTCTTACCACAATAGCCGGAACCAGACTTTCTTACCGACCTCCCGGTGATGGCGGACCGGCAACAGACGCCGCATTATACGCAGCGGCAATAGCTCTGGATAACGTGGGGAATGTTTATACTGCCGAAGGCATCAGGCTTCGGAAGATAAACACTCTCGGTATAATTGATACGATAGCCTCTTACAGAGGAGGGTTGGTGGGAGCAAAGGGAGTTGCGACAGATGCTGCGGGCGTTATTTATATTGCTGATGCAGATGATAACCGTATCAAAAAAATAGGGGATTATTCGACAGCCTTCTGTGTGCTTGAAAATTGTAAGTTGTTCTATGAAAAAAGCGGTATCGGACATAAACTGGTGTCAGGACGACATGAAAGTACGATTGATTTGAATACCGGGCTTGTTCTCCGCTCATTCGGCTATGACAGCAGCAAACGGCTGATTTCGATAAAAGATCAGTTCAATAACGAGGTTGTTATCACCCGGAATCCTTCCGGTGTGCCGGTGTCTGTCAAATCACCCGACGGTCTGACAACCGGACTGACAATTGACGACAATAATCAACTTATTCAAATCACTTATCCGAATCCGTCAGAAGTATACCGCTTCTCATATTCGCCGAATAATGACGGTCTTCTGACCAAAAAAACCGAACCGAACGGAAACGAATTCGCACATGTATTCAGCGAAACCGGCAGACTGACAGCCGCCACAGATCAGGCAGGCGGACACTGGAATTTTACAAAGACAGGTGATGCGGGCGGCAATATCAGGTCAGAAGTTATCACAGGGGAAGGCAATAAGACCACCTATCTTGATCGCACGGATTCAACCGGAGCTTATACGTCCAAGATCACGGATGCTGCCGGTCTTCAGACAACATTTTCCAAATCTTCGGACGGGCTGACGGTCAGCAAGATACTTCCCTGCGGTACGACTATGGGATTCAGATATGATCCCGATCCCATGTATAATTTCGAATATCTGAAGGAAATCACCGAATCCGTCACATCCGGTCTGACCCGGACAACACAGTTTGCCAGACTTTATACGAATAAAGATGCGGACGGCGTTCCCAAGCTGATTACTGAAACCACGACAATCAACGGGAAAACATTCACCGTTGCGGATGATATTACCGCCCATACAAAGACCATGACTTCCCCTGCGGGCATAAAAGTAATATCCGAATATAACCCGGCTACTCTGCTGACCACGAAAATACAGGTTCCGGGTCTGAGTGATACGGAGTTCGGATACGATGAGAAAGGGCGCAGGACTTCCGTAACAACAGGCAGCCGTGCTACGGTTTTCACTTACCGGACTGACGGAAATATGGGCAGCATAACTTCGGACAACAGAACCACGATCTTCGACGATTACGATGCCGTCGGGCGTATAAAAAAGATGACGCGACCGGATCTTTCGGAACTGTCCTTTGCCTATGACGCCGACGGCAACATGACGGTACTGACCACGCCGAGACCCGCAAATCACGGCTTCGGTTACAACAAGGTCAATCTGCCGTCCTCATACACCACGCCGATGAGCGGTTCTTATTCATATCTGTACGACAAAGACCGGCGGCTGAAGCAGATAAATTTCCCGTCCGGCAGGCAGATTAAGAACATTTATGCCAACGGAAGGCTGACGCAGATACAGACGCCCGAAGGCGATGCGGATATTGTTTACAACTGTGCGGACATCGGAAGCATTTCAAAAGGCGGCGAGTCTGTCAGCTACGGATATAACGGCAGCCTGCTCATATCGGAAACGGTTTCCGGCACACTGAGCGGGACGCTGTCTTATGCCTACAACAACGATTTTGCGGTCAGTTCGTTCACGTATGCGGGCGGAAGTGCTGCGTACGGTTACGACAATGACGGACTGCTGACCGGTGCGGGCAGATTCACAATCAGCAGAAATGCTCTTAACGGACTCCCCGAAACAGTGGAGAGCGGCGGATCTGTTTTTCTGAGCCGGAGTTTCAACGGCTACGGCGAGACAGATTCCGAGACCTACACGGTCGGCAGTCAGAATGTTTTCCGCAACCGGATTGACACACGCGGAAATACCGGCAGAATTATGACGAAAACAGAGACTGTCGGCGGTACGGCTGCGGTTTATGCGTATTCCTACGATGCGATGGGCAGGCTTCTGACGGTAACGAAAAACGGCACACTGATTGAGGAATACCGCTACGACAGCGCCGGAACCCGTGTGTATGAGAAGAAGGGAAATGCTGCCGCAGAAACCCTCTCCTACGATGCCGATGACGGGCTGCTGACTGCCGGAACGACCACATATCAGCATGATGCCGACGGTTTCCTGAAGACAAAAACAGAAGGGACGGGAATCACGGCTTACGATTATTCCTCACGCGGCGAACTGCGGAGCGTGACGCTGCCCGATACCCGCATCATTGAGTATGTCCACGACCCGCTCGGAAGAAGAATCGCCAAAAAGATTAACGGCACGATTGTCGAAAAATACCTGTGGCAGGGCATGACCCGTCTGCTGGCGGTGTATGACGGCAATAACGCTCTCGTCATGCGCTTTGAATATGCCGATGCGAGAATGCCTTTCGCCATGACGATGGGCAGCACAACTTATTTTCTGACTTACGATCAGGTCGGTTCTCTGAGAACTGTTGTGAATACGTCGGGGACTGTGATAAAGCAGATTGATTATGATTCGTTCGGGAATATTCTCAATGATACTGATCCGTCTCTGAAAATCCCCTTCGGTTTTGCGGGCGGTCTGCATGACAGAGATACGGGGCTTGTCCGTTTCGGCTACCGTGATTATGACCCCGATACCGGAAGGTGGACTGCGAAAGACCCGATAGGATTCGGCGGCGGGGATACGGATCTGTACGGGTATTGTGTGAATGATCCGGTGAATCGGATGGATCCGTCCGGCAAATTAGGACACATTGCAATCGGAGCTATTGCCGGAGCTGTCGGAGGTTTGATAACCGGCATTGCCGGCGGCGGCGATTCTACGGCAATCGTATCAAGTGTGATCGCCGGAGCGGTTGCCGGAGCGATTACTGCTGCTATAATAGCAGGTCCGATCGTAGCCGGTATTTTGAATAGTAGTATGGGTGCTACAGGGACAATAGCAGCTTTGGCTGCTACAAACGGCGTATCAGCGGGAGCTGCCAGTGCCGTCGGACAAGTTGCCGGAAATGCGATACTCAATGGCATTGACTATCTTTCCGGCGATCCATGTGTTAAAATGAGACCGATAAAACAGAATTTCAGTTGGGGAGCTGTGGCAGGAGCTGCTATCGGTGGAGCATCAACATTTACTTCCGTTGTTTTTGCGGGAGAGACGGGAACGGCGGCAGGTATTGCCCAAGCTTTTGCGGAGGGCGGTGTGATCGGCGTATCTGAAGCGGCCGGCGGGAGCTCGTTCTGAAATTAGGAACGGGCAGATATTAGGGTAGTCCCGCAAAAATAACGGATTTCTGAAAAGCCTTCTCTTTTTCAGCTATTGTATTTTTCAGGACTACCTAATCCGAAGGTTTATATTGCAATGAAATCCGGTATCATTTTACGAACGCGTTTTCAGTAAGGATTTTGATGCCTGAGCCTTGTAACAGAACACGGGGAGATGACTGAAAATGGAAATAATTCAATTTCTTACCTTATATTTTATCGCTCAGATAATAAGTATTTCAGTGGTTTATGCCCATTTTCATTATTCATCAATCATTTTGGATAAAGTGATTGGTTTGAAAAAATTTATTCTGCTCATGATATTAGGGGTAATAAATGTGATATTGGGTGTCTTAGTTCCTTTGGTGATTATCAATTCCGGATTTTGCTTACCTGCTCCCCGTGAATTGACAAATTCTTGGGGAAGGTATGTGATTCTTCTGATGCTTATAGGTTTGTTTATTCCCTCTCTGATAATAGCAATTAAAAAAAACAGGGAGATAGAAATAGCGATGAAGAAAAGAAAAGAGACAGAAAAGAGGAATCGCTGAATTTTTAATTCTTCTCTGTTCCGATATACCGATTATTGAATGAAATGAACCCGACACTAAACCTGCCTATATACTCGCAAAATACTCTTACCTAAAACGTCATTTTTTTCGCAGAATACT
>DYNE01000024.1 GCA_020721225.1 Pelodictyon luteolum
CCGTGGGCAGTTGGCGGTGGGCGGGAAGATTGTGGGCTGTGGGCAGTTGGCGGTGAGCGGGATGTCAGTAGTCAGTAGCCGGTAGCCGGGAGATGAGGAGTATCGTTCGCGGGGCGAACGGGAGTATGCTCGCTGTCGCATCGCGGAGTATAGCTCGCTTCGCATTGCTGGAGTATCGCTTCGCGGTAGAAGATGGGACGGGCTGAGTACTGAGTGCTGGGTACTGAGTACTGAGTACTGAGTGGAGATCGGAAGAACGTGCTGAGTGTTACGGGTCAGGTTGAAGAGGCTGGATGGCTTGTCAGCTGATCAGCAGGAAAAGATTTTGGCTGTTTTGTTGTCTCGCCATGCAGCTATCCAGTCCGTAGTTGAAAAAAGAAAATAATCCGATGCAGCGCGACGCGCGACTCTCCTTTTTCTGCCCACGAATTTTCACTGATTTACACGAATTGGCGCCTGTTTGTTAATGGGAAGGAATTTCAGGATTGTCGCGGGCAATATAGCAGCATATCTGTATTGGAAATGTTTCCCCGGGAACAAGTCTTGTCTGATAGAGGTAGAGAGCTTGAGCACGTAATGAGGCTTCCTGCTTGAAGGATAACAGGCTGTCTGCGATAGAGGGTTACAGGTTGTGACCAGAGTTGATACAGCAGGATAGAGCAGACAGATTATTCCGGCGTTACTTTTCCTTCTGTAACGCTTTTTCTGTAATGATCTGTTCGACGTTTGAAGATATGGAAAGGCTTCGCATCAGATCGAGAAGGTTCTGATCGATATTCAGATTGAGTTCCACTGGACGTCCGGCCTGAAAATCGGGGTTGTTTCCTTTGAGCTGAACCCTGATCGTCGATTTTCCGTCTGCAGCCATAGAGAGTGAAGAGGTCAGCTGAACATACAGAAAATTCGACAGGGCTTCATAGGTGGTTCGGAGTCCCTGATTGGCGGCAGCCCGTTCTTCGGGAGTTGTGGCATAAATGATCTGGCCCGATGATTCTGCATTCATTGCTCCGTCTGTGATTTCAATCGTTTGGCCCGACATTTTTACCGGGATGGAACCTTTCACCGTACCGGTCGCATAGATTTTTTTCGTGCCCTGCAGGTCGAGCAGTTTCTGCAGCGGAATATCGTTCAGCTGCAGAATGGTTTCGGTTTCTTTTTTTGCCATGTCGTAATCAACATTATCGATCCCGACAGTTCCGTCAAAAAATCCTGCACTGAAATCTGAAAGCGTTACCCTGTCAGGATTGTTTTTATGCTGCCATATCGCCAGTTTTCCTTTCGGCGACGTAAGCAGGAGCTCTCCGCCCCCTGTTTTTCGTTTCAGCTCCTTCAGCGTGAAATCCATCACGGTTTTTCCGTCGTAATGACGGGTAATCAGAATATCAGGACTTTTGAAACTGTAGTCTGCATCCTGATCCGGCGCTCCGAAAATGCGCTCGGTTGCGCTTCTTTTCGGCATTGGAGGTGCAATGGTAATGGTTCCTCCTCCGCTTGAACGCAGTCTGGCCTTGTTGATCATAAATCCTTTTTTTCCAAGAACCAGTGGGAGCGTTCCGCTTATCGCTCCGCTGAGCGACCCTTTAAAGTCGCCATGCAGTCTGACCCGGTCGAGCGCATCGATATTGTTCAGTTGAATGGTCAGCGGGATCTCTTTATTGGTGCTGCCGAAGACAACAGGAGTTGCCAGAAGGGTGCCTCCAAGCGCTTCTGCCGAAAGCTTTCCAAGGGCGTAGTGCTTTGCTTTGCCGCCGGCGGCATCGAGTTTCAGGGAAGTTTTTATGTTGCGGAGCAATGCACGGCTTCCGGTATTCGAGGAGAGATCGAAAGAGAGCCACTGGCGGTTCTCTTTGTCGTAAAAGATAATTCTTGTGCCCTTTGATCCGGAAATCGTACCGTTGTTAACCGTCAGGATGTTTTTGCGGTATTCGAGAGGCAGCGTGCCGTTGAAGCTTCCGGCGGCAAGCGGTTTGTTCTGGTTGCCGTTGCCCTTCAGTCCCGGAAGGTCGCGAAGCGCAATGTTGCTGAACGTAACGGTTGAGGACAGATCGATCTCTACGAAAGTGAGGCCTTTTTTCCCGAAAGCAAGGGGAACGCTTCCTGTAAGAGCCCCTTTGAACGAGCCCTTGACTTCGCCGTGATAGTTCAGGCGGTCGAGGAGATGGATATCGTCCAAAGTCAGGGTCAGCATGACTTCGTTTTTCACTGGATCGAAAAGGAAGGGAGAAGCCCGCAGTTTTCCCTCAAAGAGGTCGACCGAGAGATCACGAACGGCCAGGCCGGCGAGGTTTTGATTCCGGCTGTTGAGCGTGATCGTTGCATTGAGGTTTTTCAGCAGTTCGGCAGAAGCCGGTTTTGCGCCGATATCGAGAGAAAACCCGCGAGTGTTTTCGTTTGCCGGATAGAAAACGGCGGATCCGGCTTCGCCGATGACAACAGCGTTACGGACGAGAACGGTTGAATCCCTGAACTCGATGGGAATGGAACCCCTCACCTTTCCTCTGCCTCTGAGCTGTTGTTTATCGGATGGTTTGAACCAGGGAAGTTCGTTCAGTGGAATTTCAGCGAGTTTGAGCGTAAAGCTGGTCTCCTGCTTCCTGATATCGTACTCGATCCGTTCTGCCGATCCGTTCCATTCGAAAAGATTGATGGAGCAGTTGCTGAGAATAAGGGCGCACGGTTTTAGCGGATCCCGCTTCGAACCGAACAGCGCCCTGAAATTGCCTGCCGGAGAAGGGTTTCCGTCACTGTAGAGTTTTGATACGAACAGGGTATCCGGCGGTTGATGCCATTTGCCATCACGGGAGAGCGATACACGGTAATCGATGCCCGCCAGTCGGAGTTTTTCCCTGATGACTGACGCTTTACGGATCGTATAGGATACACGTTCGGGCTGAATGACCATCGGGGCTTTCTGACGGCGCACTATGGTTAGTTTCATATCGATGCGGGGATGCTCGTCCTCAAACACGAAACTCTCGGGATCGGGCAGAATATGGAGAGAATCGGCATCCAGAGCGATATCGGTCTGATGGCTACCGGAGAAGAGAAGGCCGTCAAGATCGCCGATATTCCAGGAAATACGTCCGTTGACGACGGATATTCTGTAGGTTGCAGGTTTGCTGCTGCACTGGTCAGGCGGGGAGGTGTATGATGCCGTCAGTTTCCTGAAGCCGACCCCGCCTAACCCGGGTATTCCGATACCCGACAACTGAACGTGAACGGGTTTCCCTTTCAGTGCGCGGTCAACGAGCAGCTGGGCATACCACGGAAATGCCAGCCATCCCGTTGCAGGCACAAGCAAAGCTGCAATCAGCAGCGCTACGACGATTCGTTTTGTCCATTTCACGTTCAGGTCCGGTTGACTTTTCAGCCTATCCTGCTTTTTTCTTCCATTGACCCTTTACCTGTACCCATGTTCCTGCAGGAAGGCGGGTATAAATTTTCTCGAACATCATTGTCCCGACAACATCGAGCGAAAGGTTGTTCTGGGCGGCAATTTTAGCATATTCGGCGCGACGCTGGTTGTTGATGGTTGCAATGAGCCCCTGGGCGTCGCTGGCGGCTCCTGGCGGAACGGCAAGCAGCCCGTTGTCCACCTCCCCGGCAAGCCCCTGGGAGCGCGCGGTTTCAAGATCGATCGCAAATGCCGGCGCGGCAAAACCGGCAAACAGCATCAATGCGAGCAGGGCTTTCAAAGCCGTTGATTTTATCATGGTTCCAGTCATGTTTTTTCCCTCCTGTTTAGAATAACCCTTTTTTCGTATCGAGCAGCGAATCAAGTTCACGGTCGACCTTTACCCTGATTTCGTGATCGATCTTGATGTTCATGTTGATGACGATAGGTTTGTCCGGTGCTTCAACCTTCACCGTCGGGCTGCATCCGGCCGCAAGTGAAACGGCGGTGATGGACGGGAGCAGCATTGCTCTGAGAGCGGT
This sequence comes from Pelodictyon luteolum, assembly GCA_020721225.1. GTDB lineage: Bacteria > Bacteroidota > Chlorobiia > Chlorobiales > Chlorobiaceae > Chlorobium > Chlorobium luteolum_C. Next base: position 3,937 of record DYNE01000024.1, read on the forward strand.
TCGTTTGTTCATTGAAATGATTCTTGTTTATGAATGAGTCGTGCTTAGAAATATTTCATGGTTACAGTCACTTCCGTCTGTTTCTGATCGAGGGAAAACAGGGCTTCGCTGAAGCTTGGTGGTCCGGTTTTGATTTTCGGATTGTTTGATACCCCGAATCCTTCCCTGGGGATGCCGATAAAGGTTTTATCCATTTTTCCGTTGCTGTTTTCATCGTGCAGAACACTTATGGCATAGGTGCCGTAAGGCACGTTTTCAAAGGTCACTTCATGGGCAGTGCTGCTTATTTTTCTGACACGTCTGGCAAGCGCGCGGTCGGGTTTGTCGGGAAAGCCCTGTTTTGAGGAGTAGAGCAATACGCCAAGCATGCCTTCCGGTTTTTTCAGTTCCCTGATGTTTACCGTAATACATCCCGACTGAGCGGTCGGGTATGCCGCAGGCGTCGTTTCGGCATAAGCCGCAGGTAAAATCGTCAGACAGAAGAAGAGAGAGGAAATGCCGGCAAGGAGCTTTTTCATGGTTCAGGGATTGCTGTTTCATAATGTATGCGTCACATCGCAATATCGATATTGCAACCTCTTGATGCAAGTTCCCGCAGGATTTCATCCTGCGGATTTGCTCCACGGTCTCATTGCATTGCAGAGGGGATTTTTTCATCTTGTCGTGTACAACGGTCTCAGTAACCCGTCACTCCCTTTATTATGCACTGGTTCTATCTCATTACGGCAATAATCTCCGAAGTTGTTGCCACTACGGCACTCAAGGCGACCGACAGCTTTACTCGATTTTGGCCGTCGCTGCTCGTGGTTGCCGGTTATTCCTTTTCGTTTTATTTCCTTTCTCTCACCTTGAGATATTTCCCTGTCGGGATCGTGTATGCTATCTGGTCGGGGGTTGGTGTTGCGCTCGTCACGCTTGCCGGCTGGTTTTTTTATCATCAGCGACTCGATGCCGGAGCTATAGCCGGGATAGTCCTGATCGTTATCGGCGTGATTGTACTCAACCTGTTTTCAAAGACGGTTTTTCACTGAATCCCTTCCATAAGTAGTATTTTGTTTTGTGTCTTAAACGTATAATGTCATTGAGAGCTCAATGGAAGCAGCTGTTTTGGCACATCTTTTTCGGAGGTGTCCGTGAAAAGCAATCGTTTAGATAATTCGCAAACAGGAGATTGTGTGCAATGAGAAAACTGCTCGTGCTTTGCCTTATGTTTGGCGTGCTTGGAGGGTGCAGGGTATACCGTCCGAATGATGACCATCACAGGCCCAACAAGCCACATCCCGATAAACCCCACAAACCAGGCTTTGGCGGTTCCGGTGGCTCCGGTGGCTCCGGTGGCTCCGGCGGTTCTTCCGATCTCAAGCGATAATTCCATGAGCGTCAACTCCGGAGAGACGCAGCCGTAACGTTTCCGCTTTGCCATCGTGAGGGGAGTGTTTCAGAACACCTTCCCTCACGATGCTTGTTTGATTATTGAGCAGGAGTTGTTTTTTTTACCCGACAGATAAAACAGTGGCGCCCCGATCCATGATACCACTTGAGATCGTTTCCTGTATCCGACGTTCGCGAAAATTCTGCGCAGAGCCTGTACGAATCGTTGCCGGCAGGTTCATAGAAATAGGGACGGCCCGTTTCAGGATCGGTAACCGGCAGTTGCGGCTGCAGTTCATGTCGAAGCAGAGCCAGATTTTTCGGCAGCTTTCCCCGTTGTGAATGGTAGTGATCGATTGCCTGTTCTATATGGACAAGGTCGTTAACCCGTTTTCTGTCAAGCATAAGTTTTCGCTGTTCCGATGGCGGTCCGGCAAGAAACAGCCCATATGCGATCGCTGCCGCAACCAGCAGGGGAACCGTCAGAGCTATCAATCGGCGATACCGTGCGTAATTCATGGCTGACGTTCCTCCTGTCGCAATCCACCGAGATAATAGACGAAGAGTGCTCCTGCAATCGTTGCCGCCACAAGCGATTTCAGGATGAATCGAAGGGTCAGTTCTCCTCCCAGAAAACGATACAGAAGCGAAATGAGGTCGCCGATGATGATGCCCGCTGCGATGAACAGGGTGATATAGGTAAGCCATCGCCGGATTCCCGACGCCCTGCCTGACGGAGTGCTGAGCAGTTCCCGGCTGATTTTCATCGTCAGAAAAAGAAAAACCGGGAATGCAACGATCAAAGAAGAGACGGAGCTTCTTATCCTTTCGTTGTTCCAGATTCCTGAAATTTCGTTGTAAGCGGGATCGGGAAGAGCTTTCTCGATAAATGCGAAGAGCAGATTACCTAAATTGAATGCAGAGATATAGAGGGTTGCGAAAAGCAGAAGATAGAAAAACGCTTCACGGGCTGAAAGATACGGCTTCGGTCTTGGAACCGGAATCGGGAAATCCAGTTCTGCATAGTCCGCCAGTGCCCGCTCTATATGGTCGTTCTGCCAACCGGCCTGTATCAGGGCATTCCTGATTGCGGTTCGCGATATACCGGAGGCAAGGGCCTTGCCTACAAATGCGTAAAGTTCGCTGTTTGTTTTTTCCATGAATGCAGGGGGCTTCTGCCCGAATTTGGTATTGCTGCTCTGAAATCGAGGAGCTGTTTTTTTCAGGTATCTTCCCGGATATGTTTTTATTTAAATTTTTTTTCAAAACTAAACGTTTTCGGCGGTGATAAAATTTATCGTTTCCCTGTTATGTTTCTCACTGTTCATTTTATCGGGAGGTTGCACAGGAATTCGGCATGCTCAGCAGGCCGGGCAGTCGATCCATGATTCCGGAACAGGTATCAGCGGGCTCGCTCCTGCGGGAACGAATCTCTATCTTGCCGTTCACGATGCGCTTGGGTTCGAAGATGGCCCGCGTTTATCGCTTGTCAGAACCTATCCCGACAGACCTCCGGCCTTTACGGTTCTGACTGTTGATGATTGGCTTGATTCCGGAGGGAGAAGCAGCGATCTTGAATCGGTTTGTGTGCTGCCATCCCGGCCAGATGAGTTTATTGCGGCCGAATCGGGTTACTGGAAGGGATCCCAGGGCAGGTTGTTTCATTTCAGGATCGATTATAATGCCGGAAAAGCCGTTGTTCTCGGTGTTTCCCGTCTTCCATTTCTGGTCGATAACGATCCTGATCATGTTGGCGATCAGTTTGAAGGGTTGATTTGTCTTGAGAACAGCCTCGATCAGGTTATTCTTCTTCTCGGAGAACGTGGCGGCTCAGTGATTTATCCATCAGGAGTTATCCGCTGGGGCGTATTGGATCTGCGCAGCCACAGTCTGAGCTTTTCGGAACAGGGGCTGCATGGCATTGTCGTTCATGCTCCGGGAACGTGGAAAAACCGGGACAGCAAACGCGATATTTCAGATATGTATCTGCATCCGGACGGATCGCTCTGGGCTTCGGCATGTGAAGATCCTGGAGATGCCGGTCCCTTTCGCTCGCTCGTGTACAGGCTCGGATCTGTGCGGAAGGATTCTGAACAGCCGGTTTTACTTGCAAAAAAACCGGAGATATTGCTGGATGTATCCGGTTTCAAAATCGAAGCGCTTTCGTCTCCGTCAGTTTCTGCTCCTCTGAGCACTATGAGTATCGGTACCGATGATGAAATTTATGGAGGCGTCTGGAGATCCGTTCATTGACGATGGTTTCAGGAGAAATTTCGAGATTCCGTCAAGGGAGACTCGTCGAAGCATGCCGCAGGCAGGTCGTTGGCGGCTTTTTCGGTATCCTGTTCTTGCTCTTGATGAATTATTCTTTTACACTAAGAGGTACCACGCCGGCATTTGTCTGCATCTCGTCATGAAGCATGCTGTTTCCGTGAATTCCTGAATCGTTATTAATTTAATTATTTATTTCTGGCAGCTATGACAACAGATAAGGTTGATTTTCAGTGCGACGTACTTGAGCAGAGTCATGATATGCCGGTGCTTGTCGATTTCTGGGCAGCGTGGTGTGCTCCCTGCAGGATGCTTGCTCCGGTTCTTGAGAGCCTTGCCGAAAAGTACGCAGCTTCATGGAAACTGGTTAAAATCAATACAGAAGAGTTTCCTGATATTGCTTCACGGTATGAAGTGAAAAGCATTCCCAATGTCAAGCTGTTTGTTAACGGAGAGGTTATCGATGAGTTTTCGGGAGCTTTGCCGGAATACCAGATTGAGCAGTGGCTGAAAAATGCCATTCCGAGCCCTTATGCAAAGGAAGTCGCTCTGGCTGAAGATTTTTTCAGGCAGGGGAAGAACGGTATGGCCATATCGCTTGCGGAAGGAGTGCTGCAGAAAGAGCCGGAAAACAGGAAAGCCATCGCATTGTTTCTCAAATTGCGCCTTTTTTCGAATCCGGAAGATTCTTTGCGTTTAAGTCGTCGGCTTGAAGGCGAGGCCGGTTATGCCGACATTACCGAAGCGGCACAGATGATATGTCGTCTGCTTATGCTTCCGAAACAGGATCTTCCGGAACACCCGGTTCGTAATCTGTATGTGGATGCTATATCGAAACTTGCCGAAGAAGATTTCGATGCGGCATTGGCAGGATTTATTGAGGTGATTCGTGAACACCGGTATTATGACGACGACAGTTCGCGCAAAGCCTGTATTGCTATTTTCAAATATCTTGGCGAAGAGCATGAGATAACCCTCAGGTATCGAAAGCTTTTTGAGCGCTCACTCTATTAGGGGGGATGATATTTTGTTTTCCTGGCTTGAGCCGAACTCATTTTTGCCAGGTAACAGCAGGGATAGCTGAAAACGCGTAAAAAGACAGATGCGGGAAAAGCATAAAATTGTCATCGGCGTCGATCTTGACGGTGTATGTGCCGATTTTTATGGGCGTATGCGCGAGATCGCGGCCGAATGGTTTGAAAAGTCGGTCGAAGAACTGCCGCTTGACGTATCCTACGGTCTCAGTGAGTGGGGCGTGCTCGACAAAAGTCAATATGAAAGTCTTCACCGGTTTGCCGTAACACAGAGAGAGCTTTTCAGCAGTATGGATATGATTGCCGGCGCAAGGAAGTACCTTCGCAAACTCTCGGACGAAGGATATCGGATACGGATTATTACCCACCGGTTGTTCATTCATTATTTTCATGCTTCCGCGGTGCAGCAGACAGTCGAATGGCTCGACAGCCACGCTATTCCCTACTGGGATCTCTGTTTCATGAAAGAGAAAGAGCAGGTCGGTGCCGATATTTATATAGAGGACACTCCCGACAACATACTGCTGCTTCGGGAGCGCGGTCTGCATACCATCTGTTTCGCCAACAGCACCAATACGCATATCGCTGCCCCAAGGGCATTGTCGTGGGAGGAGACTTACTTTATGGTAGGAGATCACACTGCACGATACCTCAAGCGTTGAGGCGCGCATGAGGTATCGCGATATCGGACAATGCCCCCTCCATCACCGTTATAAGGCAACAGGGGCATTTCATTCAATTGTCAGCGGTCACGCCTCCATTCATGGTCATAGCGCTCTCTGCGGTCATTGCGCTCCCTGTGGTCCCAGTCACGGTCTCTGCGGTCATCGCGATCTCTGCGGTCATCGCGGTCTCTGCGGTCCCAGTCACGGTCGCGGTGATCCCTGAACTTGTTCGGGTGGATTTTTCTGTAATGAACGTCCCTGTATCTCCTGATGTCATTCCAATGATGCCTTCTGATTTTATAGGGGATTCTGTTATGATCGATGATCACCCATCTTCCATGGCGATAGTGGTTCGACCGATACCATCTTCCGCTGTGATACAGGTAGTAGTATCCGCCATAGCTGATAATGTCGTATGGGCCTCCATACGATATGGAGTAACCAAGATCGGGTACGTAAAAGAAATCAGGATTGTATCCGACGACAAAACCCGGTGCACCTATGTTGATGTTTACGTCAACCTCGGCACGAACCTGGCCGGAAGGCTGAAAGATCAGTAATCCTGCTGCCAGCGTTGCAAGTAAAACGTGTTTTTTCATAGTCTTTTTCTTTTTGATACGTTGTTTAACTGAAGCAAAAAGCATATGTCTGACAATGGTACGAAACAACAACAGAGGTGATGAGATAACGATATGACAAGCTTTGAATAAAATATATTACAACGTTAAGTTCCCTGTATTCACATTTTCTCTCAGTCGGTCACATAGAAACAGGCAAATTTAAGATAACCGGTTTCAGGCATCGAGAGCAGTACCGGATGATCGGGTGGCTGGGCGTTTTTATAAATCATCCGCAGCTGTTTTCCCGCGGCAAGTGCGGCCTGATGAATTGTAGCAAGAAAATCCTCTTCAAATACATGGTGCGAACATGAGGCTGTGGCCAGAAACCCGCCGGATTTTATCAGCTGCAGCCCAAGCTTGTTGAGTCTTTTATAGGCCTTAAGCGCTGTCGGCAGGTTTTTACGGCTTTTGGTGAAGCTTGGCGGATCGAGCACCACAACATCGAAAAGCTCTTTTGCCTCCACCATTTTGCCCAGCATATCAAATGCATCCGAGGAAATAAGGCTGAAGTTCTCAAATCCGTTCAATACGGCATTTTTTTCTGCCCGTTTCAGGGTCTCTTCCGAAATATCGACCATAATGGCTGATTGTGCTCCTCCGCGCAGGGCATTGAGAGCAAATCCGCCGTCGTTGGTAAATACGTCGAGTACTTCGCCTCCTTCAGAAAAAGATCTGATGATCCTGCGATTTTCACGCTGATCGAGAAAAAATCCGGTTTTTTGTCCTTCGTAAAGATCCACTTCATAACTGATTCCTGCATCATGAATGGTCTGCATGGTCGCAGAACGTTCGCCCTTGATAATTTCCTTATAGAGCGGCAGTCCTTCAAGTTCCCGCAGTACCGATTCGTTACGCAGAATGATCGCTTCAGGCTGCAGCAATTCGTCGATTACTTCGCTGACAAGAGGAAGATGCCGATCCATTCCGGCTGAAAACGCCTGCAGCACAACCGCCCGGTTGAAGCGGTCGATAACGAGTCCGGGAAGGCCGTCCGATTCGCCATGCACAAGACGCCAGGCGTTGGTGTCGTCCAACCTGTAGATCTTTTCGCGAAGCGCGAGCGCTTCAACTATTTTTTTTTTGAAAAACTCTCTGTCAGGAACCTCTCCGCTGCGGGAAAGGAGACGGAAAGAGATGAGCGAGTGCGGATTATAGAATCCTGTACCGATAAGCCGGTCGTCATGGGTGACGAGACGGACGGTTTCGCCTGCGGCAATATCGCCGGGAACGGTCTGAAGTTCATTGCTGAACACCCAAAGGTGTCCTTTGAGCAGTCGCCGTTGTTCTTTGGGTTTGAGATGGATGGTTTGCATGGGCGAAAGCTTAAGGTTTTGATGACACTGCTTGTTACATTTAAATCAAAAATTTACGGTATTGTACAATCTGCGAACGCTCTGATTTCTCCATACGTTCCGTTGTTGCAGATATACCGGAGGGTAATGTGGTATAAAACACCTGAATCTCAAAACCGGAAATCCGGTTTACTGCAGAGTGAGTTTTACGGATCGGGTCGTATTCAATAAATGAATTATCATGATGAACAGAATTGTAACGCTTTTTCTTGTTGTATTTATTTTCTCTATGCAGTATGGATGTGCTGATTTTGAGACGGTTGTTCGTGACGAAGTACCTGACAAGCCGGCAGTTCTTACCCGTGAACTTGCCGATCTGTACCGCGAGGTTGCCGAGGCATCGCCACTGGTCCGTTCTCTTGACGGTTATGCTGATGTAACGATAAAAACGCCCAGGAAAAAAGAGAGGGTTTACTGTAACATTCAACTGAAGCGCTTCAGGGAGTCAAGAATGATTGTTTCGGCTGGTCTGCTTGGCTGGCCGGTTGCCGATCTGTATTTCGGAAAGGATTCTCTGTATGTTCACGATATGCTCAGTAACCGGCTTCTGGCTGGCAGGAACAGTGAGGCAAATCTCGAAAAAATTTTTGGCGTGCCTTCCGGTTATCGGCTTCTTTCTGAAACACTGCTCGGTCTGGTTAATCTTGAAGAGCCGGTTGAAGATGTCAGCAGTCTGAAAAAAGGAGAGGATCGGGTGCTCTACGTCTTTGAAAAAAATCGGGTCAGAAAAGAGATGGTGATCGACTCTGAAAATCGGACATTGACCTCGCTTGTTATCCGGAATGGGCCAGGAGAGCTTACGACAACCCTCTATTTCAGGAATTTTCAGCCCTACAGGCTTGAAAAAAAGATGACGCTGATCCCTCAGCAGATCGAAATGGTGTTTTTACGCACTGGTGATCTTCAGGAGAACGCCTATCGCCTCCTGATCGATTATGATAAGCGTATTATCAATCCCGAAGCACTCACTATTAAATTTGTAAAACCCGGAAATGCACGCGTGGTAAGTTTTGACGATATCAGTGTTCTTCCCTGGATGTGAGGGGGGAGTAGATAGTAGGCAGTAGGCGGTGGAGAGTGGAGAGTGGGGGGAACTGATAAAAAGCGAAAGGCCTGTCTTTGTGGGCCTTTCGCTTGAAATAGTGGAGCAGGTTATTTTGCGGACTGGTAGTTTTCTTCGGCGAACGTCCAGTTCAGCAGGTTTTCGATGGTTGCGGCAACATAGTCCGGTCTCCTGTTCTGGTAATCGAGGTAATAGGCGTGTTCCCACACATCTACACAGAGTAAAGGTGTCTGCCCGGAGGTAAGAGGGGTTTGCGCATTCCCTGTTTTAACCACTTTCAGCGTTCCGTTATCGAGCACCAGCCAAGCCCATCCGCTGCCGAACTGGGTTGTGGCGGCGGCTTTCAGCTCCTCGACAAACTTGTCGAAGCTGCCGAAATCTCCGTCGATCCTTGCTGCCAGTTCGCCGGAGGGTTTTCCTCCCCCGTTCGCAGAGAGGCAGTTCCAGTAGAAGGAGTGGTTCCAGGCCTGCGCGCCGTTATTGAATACGCCGATCTTCTGCGCATCGCCGGCTGTTGTGCAGATAACTTCCTCGATGCTCATGGAGTCGAACGGGGCTCCGGCTACAAGGTTATTGTAATTGTTCACATATGCCGCATGGTGTTTGCCGTAATGAAATCCGATGGTTTTTGCTGAGATATGCGGTTCGAGCGCATTATCCGCGTAAGGGAGCGCTGGTTGCTGATATGCCATAAAAAAGAGCGTTTAAAGGTTGTGTGTGTTTTGAGAAAGATATGAAGGAGTGAATGAAAATGGTTAAACTTAATATAGGGGGTTTTAGTTTCTTGTTGACCGAAAAAACAGAAAAGCAAATTTTCAAGTGCTGATGGATGTTCACGGAATATTGCGGAGCGTGAGATTCCGCTTTTTTATTACGGTTGTCGTTGTATTGCTGGCGGGCGCTCTTTCTGTCGGTTGCGGGGTTGGTGAAAAAATCTCTCCCGACATGATCGATCAGCGTTTCGCATCATTCTACAGCGATTATCTCATAAGTTCAGGAGTGACTTCCGAAGATGAGCCTGTTGTGCTGTTGCGGCCCGATTCTGATGCGTTTGTTCGTATGCTGGGTCGCCATTCGCTTACTCCGTATGAGTTCAACTGCAGGATGATACGATATCGGCAGCAACCGGAACGATGGAAAGAGGTGCTTCTTCTTGTCAGGATGAACCTGCAGAAGGAAAAACCATGATGCCAGTCAGGAACACTCTTTTTATCGTAGGCGTAACCGGCGGCATAGGCAGCGGGAAATCAACCGTCTGCAGATTTCTGGCTGAAATGGGATGTGCGCTTTTTGAAGCCGATCGGGTCGCAAAAGAACTTCAGTGTTCCGATCCGGAAATCATTGCCGGCATTCGCACTCTTTTTGGAGGTGATGTCTATTCTGTCGGTGCCGGAGGAGTGTTGCTGCTCGATCGGCGTCGCATTGCCGGCGAAGTGTTTTTTGATTCCGAAAAGCTTCTTGCTTTGAATCGCCTTGTTCATCCCAAAGTCTATGAGGCTTTTCATGTAGCGGCAGACAGGGCGGTGCGGCAGGGAAATGCCGTGCTTGTAAAAGAAGCGGCAATTCTTTTCGAGACAGGTAAAACCGCTGAACTTGATCTGGTGGTTGTGGTCGCTGCAGGCAGGGAGCTTCGGGTGCAGAGGGCCATAGACAAGGGGATGGGTTCAAGAGAGGAGATTCTCGGAAGGATAGCTGCACAATGGCCGCAGGAGAAACTGATAGAAAATGCCGGATATGTCATTTATAATGAAGGGACGCTCGATGAGTTGCATAAGGAGACTGAAAAACTTTACGCATTCATTCTGCAGCGGGCTTCATCATGCCGAAATAACGTTTGAGAGCTCCGGCAGGGATACGCCGTAACGGTAGGATGTATCCGTATGGGAATCGGGGAACTCCTCATAACGGTGTGCTATACCGTACTTTTTCGCTTTGGCGGAAAATATCCGGTGACCATACTGCAGATTGTATTCATCGAAACTTCCGCAGTCGAGGTAGAGCAGGCTGAGCGAGCGCAGAGCGTCTCTGTACTTTTTATGTTCGATCATGCTGAGCGGATCGAAAGTCAGCCACTCTTTCCAGACCGGTTCGATAATTTCACAGGTATAGGTATCGAACGGCAGGCGCATGTTTTCCGGAGCCGGTTTGTTCCTGTCGGGAGAATATGCTGCCGACATGGCAATGATATCGAGTAGCGGGAATTCATTTCCCGGTTTTTTCAGTGCCGATTCATAGGTTTCAAGGAATGCGGAGACGCTTCCCCTGTACCGTTCAAGAATGCGAGCGGCGGCGGGGAAGTTGGGTCTGTAGCAGAGTTCGAAGTACATGTCGCCATTGTGGCATGCGGCAGCGGAAAAACAGTCGGGATGTTTCATGGCAAGACGGAGGGCTCCGAACCCGCCTGATGATTTTCCCGCTATGGCACGGCCTTCTCTCCGGGGCAGCGTCGCAAACGAATGGTCGATGAACGGAATCAGTTCTTCTACAAGATAGCTCTCATAACGTCCTGTAGCATCGGAATCGACATATTGAGATCCGCCATACCGCGTCATACAGTCCGGCATGACAATAAGACACTCCTGCATAGCGCCCTCGGTTATGAGCTTTTCGACCATTTCCGGGACAGTTGGCCTCCCGAAACTGTAGTTCATGAAACTTCTGCCCGTAGAAGCAAAACCCGAAAGCAGATAGATCACCGGAAATCTCCGCTCGCCGTCGTAGGAAGGGGGGAGATAGACCTGCACGTACCGTTCATGCGGATCATCCAGAGGGTTTCCTGCAAGTGTTATGCCGGGCGCCATTATCGTTGCGATCGATGGCTTTGCTGTGAAGCGCAGATTCATTTGTATTGCAGTGCGTTATTTTTTCGGTTTACGTAGGTAGATATCCAGATACTGATTTCATAAAGCAATATCATGGGTACGCCGATCACAAGCTGGGTCACGAGATCTGTCGAAGGGGTGACGATAGCCGCGACAATCATGAGCGTTACAATGGCATGTTTACGGTAGAAACGCATGAATGCCGGAGTGAGCAGTCCTATTTTAGAAAGGATGTAAGAGATGAATGGGAGCTCGAACACGAGGCCTGTGGTCAGGAGGGTTCCCATTACAAAACTGATGTAGTCCTGGACGGCGATATTGTTCTTGATCAGCGAACTTCCGAATCCTGCAAAAAAAGTCAGGGATATAGGCAGAAAGACAAAGTACCCGAACGCGATCCCGGCAAAAAAACAGAGCGAGATGAAAAGGATGATGAACCGTGAGGCACTCCGCTCCTTTTCATGCAGACCGGGTTCGACGAATTTCCAGATCTGATAGGCTATAATGGGGAACGAAAGCACAAATCCCGAAAAAAACACAACCTGCAGATAGAGCGAGACCTGACCGTAGGGAACGAGGTTCTGTAACGTTATAGCTTCGCTGCTCCTTTTGAGAGGCCCGATCAGCACTTCGTTGACCAGTGTGTCGGCATAGATTCCCGCAAGAGCCGTTATCACCAAAAACGCTATACCGGCCTTGATCAGTCGGGCGCGGATCTCATCAAGATGCTCGATAAAATTCATCTCATCGGATTTCTCCTCTGGTTCCGATGATTCATCAGGCTCCGGAGCGGTCGTTTCAGGAGGTATGTTTTCCTGTGGGTTTTCTTCCGAAGCGTTCGCGTTTTCAAGAGATTCCGTGTCGCTTTCATTCCGGATAGGCAGAGGATCCGGAATTGATTGTTTTGTCGATTCGATTTCCTGACTCATGGTTCAACTGATAGGTTATCCCCCTGTCGATGCGCTGCAAACCCAAAACATAGCAACAAAGATGCAACCAGCCAAGAAAATGTTCAGTTCTTCGTACCACAAATCCATGTAAACAGCAGAATTGAAGAGTACCTCCGGTTATTGAACAAAAGTTTTTAGAGCTTCTATGATTGGTTATTTTGCCTCTTACGGTTATACTTAATACGGTTGAAATCATTATCGTTCAAGAATCAGAAGTAGAGAAGTGTATTTGCGGTATTTGTGATGTGTGAGCGAGTTTTCATTTATCAAGAAATTTATTTGTACTGAGTGAATATCAAGGATGTTACTGCATCGGTAGCCGACGAGATCGAAATTTTTCAGCAGAAATACAAAACTGTTCTGCATTCGAGCAATACGCTTGTCGACAAGGTTACCCGGTATGTGCTTCGCCAGCAGGGCAAACAGATTCGTCCGGCGCTCGTGTTGCTTTCAGCAAAAATATGCGGAGGCGTAACCGAGGTCACCTACCGTGCGGCCATTATGGTCGAGTTACTTCATTCTGCTACACTGATTCATGACGATGTCGTTGACGGCGCAGAAATGCGCCGGGGTCTGGCATCCATCAATGCATTGTGGAAAAACAAGATATCGGTGCTGATCGGCGACTATCTGCTCTCTAAAGGCCTGCTCTACTCACTCGATCACAAAGATTACGCATCGCTGCACACCGTTTCGGATGCAGTGCGGAGAATGAGTGAGGGAGAGATTCTGCAGATACAGAAAACTCGAAGCCTCGATATTTCCGAAGAGGATTATATAAGCGTCATTTCGGACAAGACCGCATCGCTGATCGCCTCGTCATGCGCCATGGGAGCTGCCAGCGCAACAGACAACGACGCCTGGATAGCCGGGATGAAGCGGTATGGCGAATATCTCGGGCTTGCTTTTCAGATACGCGACGATCTGCTCGATTACACCGGTGACTCGAAAAAAACCGGCAAGCAGATGGGTATCGATATCAAGGATAAAAAAATAACCCTTCCTCTCATTTATGCCCTTCGTCATGCCCCGGCTTCCGAGCAGAAAATGATCCGTTCCATTCTCAAAAGCTCGAAGAAAAGAGCCGTAAAAAGCGATGAAGTTATCGATTTTGTCACCAGAAAAGGCGGTCTGGAATACGCAGCGGAAATTGCCGAAGGATTTGCCGCTCAAGCGGTTGCTTCAATTACCCCGTTTCCGGAGGGCGGAGCAAAGACGTCGCTGTTGCATCTTGTCGATTTCGTCATGAAACGGCAGCATTAATATTGATTCCCTTTGTAACCCGAAACTAACCTTATACTCTTTACCGTACGATGAAGAAAGCCGGATTGATGGTTCTTGCCGTTTTTGCTTTGCTTGTTGTTTTCGACAGGATTCTCATGCCTCTCTATATTGCGCAGGGACAGCAGAAAATCGTTCCCGAGGTTAGCGGCATGGCTTATGAAGATGCAGAAAGAGCGCTCAGGAATGCAGGGCTCGATGCCAGGAAAAGTTATCATGTGAAGTATCTCAGCAGGATAGATTCCAATATCGTAATATCGCAGACTCCGATAGCCGGATCTCTGGTAAAACCGGGCAGAACTGTTTATCTCGTAGTAAACCGTCAGGAAAAACCAAGTTTTCAGATGCCGGATCTTTACGGCCGTCCGGAGTTCGATGTTCGCCAGACTCTTGCCCGTCTTGATCTGAGTATCGATAATGTGCAGATAAGTACCGTTACCACACCGGAGGAGGACGGCAGGGTTATCAGTCAATCCATTCCGGCCCAAACGATGGTAAAATCGGGAGCGTCTGTTTCGATTATTGTCGGGAAACTCGAGATAGAAGCAGAAGGGCTTCGCAAAATCGCTGTACCCGATGTGCTCGGCATGTCGCTTTCGGAAGCTCGAGAAACCATGTCAGGCAATGGTCTCTCGACAGGCAGGATCACGTATGAATATTCAGCGATACTGGTACCGAACACGGTTATCAGCCAGAAGCCAGGTGCCAATGCGTTTGTTTCTCCCGGTATGCCGGTGGATTTCACGGTTGTAACGGCTGCGGAGTAGGTTGTGGGGGAGCCGCTTACCGGTAATTTGCCTTCTTGTACTCCTCCCGAAGATCCTTGATGCCGGTCGTTCTGTCGTTTCCGTCACTGATAAAGCCGAAATATTCGAGGATAATACGAATGACCAGCCAGATGCCGGCAAAAAATATTCTGACCGAACCGGTCAGGTTACTGATAATGTTTTTCATGATAATCCGGATACTGAAACAGGCCACTCTTTTGAATGGCCTGTACTTGCGATAAAAGGTTCTGTTTTTTTTGTTCAGTCGGTAAGAGAGTCTTCCGCTTCGAGCCAGTCCTCGACATCAGAACCGTGAGGACGCCCTTTCTGTTCCCATTTAAAATACGCAGCAATTCTAATCTCATCTTCGCTCATAACGGTTACTGTCGGAGCATTTTCCGGTAGGTCGGGTTCAGGAGTTTTTTTCTTTCTGACAGGAGCTTTTTTTGAGTCAGTTTCCGATTTGGCTGGTTTTACTGCTTTATTCTCGTTAATTTTTTCGGCTTTTCCGGTGGTTTTCCTGACTGTTGTTTTATCGGGGGTTTCTTTTTCAGCCGTTTTTTTTGCCATAATGACGTTTCCTGATGACAATTGATTAAATAATGAAAGGTTATCTGTAAAAGAGACATTTAAAAAAGATACGAAATTATTCAAATAAGGATGGCGAACAGCTTTTCTTTTTCACTCCAGTAACAGAATCATTTTCAAGGCTTTCAGTAATGAACCGATCTCGCAAGGAACATGGAAGAGTACATCGCAAAGCAAAGGTTCTTCTCTATCTGCTGTTGAGGAAAACCCGCTTTTTCAAGGGAAGTCCCAGGGAGTTTTTCAGAATGACCCTCGACTCCTTTCTTGCCCAACTGAATCTGAATCAGGACTTTCCTTTTCTTTTGGTTGCCGTATTCGTCGGTCTGGTTACCGGGTATGTCGCCGTGGTGTTTCATGAAGCGATTCTGATCATCAGTGAGCTTCTCTTTGCCGGCCGATCCATGACGGCCAATCCCGATTTCACCAGCCTGAACGATATGGTGTTTCTTCCTCTGATTCCCGCTGCAGGAGGATTGTTCGTCGGGTTGTACAATGCTTTTGTCGTCAAGGAAAGGCCGGGACATGGCCTTGCATCGGTAATCAAGGCCGTTGCACAGAAAAACGGCAACCTTGCGCGTCATCTCTGGGTTCATAAAACCATCACGTCGGTTGTCAGTATCGCTACCGGAGGCGGCGGAGGAAGGGAGGCGCCGATTGCCCAGGTTGGAGCCGCGCTCGGCTCTTCGCTTGCCCAGAAGCTGAAGTTTACTGCCGGGCGGACACGTTCGCTTCTGGGATGCGGTGCCGCTGCCGGACTTGCCTCGGTATTCAATGCTCCTCTCGGAGGGGTCATGTTTGCCGTCGAGGTTATTCTCGGCGACTTCAGCGTGCATACCTTCAGTCCTATTGTCGTTGCCGCCGTTGTCGGCACCGTGCTTTCCAGAAGTTATCTCGGTGCTTCGCCGACCTTTCAGGTAACAGAATACAGTCTGATTTCCAATTCGGAACTCATTCTCTATTTTGTGCTCGGTGTGCTCGCCGGACTGTCGGCAGTGCTTTTTATCAAGGTTTTCTATGCCATCGAGGAGTGGTTCCACCGAATTGAAAAGCGCTTCAAGATACCTGTCTGGGCTATGCCCGCCATAGGCGGTTTGCTTTGCGGTCTGGTCTGTATGTGGATTCCTGCCCTTTACGGATTCAGTTACGAGGTTATCGAGCGAGCACTGAACGGCTCCGTTTCCTGGCCGACCATGGCCGCAGTCTATCTGCTCAAGCCTGTTGTAGCCGCCTTTACAGTCGGTTCCGGGGGTTCCGGCGGGATGTTTGCTCCTGCCATGAAGATGGGAGCCATGCTCGGCGGAATGTTCGGAGAGACGGTGAACGCTCTTTTTCCCGGTATGACGGCAGCCTCGGGAGCTTATGCGCTCGTAGGCATGGGAGCTCTTACAGCGGGCATCATGCGCGCTCCTCTGACCGTTATTCTTATTCTGTTTGAAATTACCGGGCAGTACGAAATCGTGCTTCCCATAATGTTTGCCGCGGTAACCTCTTCTCTTGTTGCACGTCTTGCCTACCGGCACACCATGGAGAGCTATGTGCTTGAAAAGGAGGGTGTCAAGGTAGGTTTTGGCATTGCGCTTTCGATAGCCGGCAATATCAGCGTACGGGATGTCATGCGGAAAAACTTTATACGGTTCAGTGACGTCACCAGAGTCGAGCGGATTCTTGACGTTTTTTATAATACCCCGGAATCCAATTTTTTCGTCATCACCGAAGATGGACGATTTGTCGGGATGATCAGACTTGAGGAGATGAGCATACTGCTCGGTGACGATCCGGTTACCGGATTGATCGCCGATGACGTCGTTAAAAAGGACGTTCCTCTTCTTTCCGATACTGCCAGGCTCGATGAGGCGCTCAAGCTGTTCGAGCTTTCCGATTACACGGTTCTTCCGGTTGTTGATCTCAACAGCGGTCGTCTTGTCGGTATCGTAAAGCAGGATGATGCGTTTTCATACTATCGCAAGCAGATGAACATCTACGGAGCGGATCGCACCGAATCAACTGCCGGGTAAGGGTTACCTTTTTTGCGCGTTCAGGACGATGACGATCAGGATGGTCAGGGCCTGGATGATCATGAAAATATCCCTGGGTACATAGGCACCGACTGCCAGCCCGCCATACTCGATCAGACCGAAAAACAGCGCTGCCGGTACAATCCAGAGCGGATGTGCGCCTGCAAGCAGCGCAACGGCAATGCCGCTGAAACCGAACCCGCCGGTCAATCCCGATTCATAGTAATGTTTGTATCCCGAAACAAGATTGAGGGCCGCAACCCCTGCGAGGGCACCGGCTATGCTCATGACGGTGATGACATGACGCCCGCTCCGGATCCCCGCATAATCGGCCGCCTCGGGCTGGAGACCGACTGCCCGCAGTTCATAGCCCGCTCGCGAGCGAAAGAGATACCAGGCAGCGTAAAGTGCGGAGGCAAGCGCAAGGAGTATGGTGATGTTGGCCGGCGATCCGGTAAAAATGCCGAAGAGATCGTCAAGACCGGGCAGCATCGAAGAGTTTCCTATTTCGGGAGTGTGTTCGGTTGATGGCACGGCGAACCGGCAGGTCAGCAGATAACCGGTTGCTGCCTGTGCGATAAAGTTCAGCATGATCGTGGAGATCACCTCGTTTACCCCGAACTTGACCTTCAGGATACCTGAGGCACCGCCCCATATTCCTCCGGCTGCCATAGCAGCAATAGCCGTAATCGGAACGGCCGCCGCAGGAGGAAAAGAAAGTGGCAGAAGCGTACCGGTAATAGCTGCGGCCAGCGCGCCCAGCTGGAGTTGCCCTTCTCCGCCGATATTGAAAAGTTTTGCCCTGAAAGGGAGGGCAACTGCAAGACCGGTGAAGATGAGAGTAGTCGTTTTGAAGAGCACCTGCCCGCTACCGTAACCCGACAGGAGAGTCGCCCTGAAGAGCTTTTCATAGATCATGAACGGGTCGCGTCCGGTCAAGGCGATAATAACCACGCTGCATAATCCGGCAGCGGTAACGGCAAGGACAGGGATAAAAAAGCGGAAGGATCTGAATGTCATTCTCTGGGTATTGGTTTCAGGTGATATTGAGCCCGATTTCCTGTTCAAATGAATGTTCTTTCTCCCGTCCCTCGGAAAGTTCCGTTTCTGTAAAGATTCGACGGATAGAGCCCTTGTAGATACATCCAATTCTGGTAGAAAGGGCTATCAGCTCATCGAGTTCCGAAGAGATAAGCAGAATTGCCGCTCCCTTGTCTCTGGCCCCGATGATGCTCCTGTGAATCATTTCGATGGCACCGATATCAACACCCCGTGTCGGCTGGGCAAGGATCAGCAGTTTAAGGCCTGGCCGCTCGAGCTCCCTGGCAACCACAACCTTCTGCTGATTACCTCCCGAAAGGGAAGCGAGCGGCTGGTTATCAAGATCCCGGCATCGTACATCATAGGTTTCTCCCAGTTTTCGGGCAAAGTCGTTTACGGTTTTCCGGTTAAATCCCGATCGATTGTGGAACAGAGTTTCCCGATGACGGCCGAACAGCATGTTTTCCGTAACGCTGTAAGCAGTTATAACGGCATGTTTCAGGCGATCTTCTGGGACGAGCGAGACGCCGAGTGCCGCAATTTCCGCAGGGTTTTTACCGGTTATATCGGTTCCATCGATCATGATTTTTCCTGAAACCGCTCCGCTTTTCCGGCTCACTCCCCAAAGCAGTGAAAGCAGCTCGCTCTGCCCGTTTCCCTCGACGCCCGCAATTCCGAAAATCTCTCCGGCACGGATTGAAAAGTTCAGCTTCTGCAGTTTATAACGTCCGTCATCCGCCCTGTAACCGAGGTTTTCCACCGACAGCATGGTTTTTCCGGGAGAAGGTACAGGATTTTCAACCCTGAGCAGTATGCTGCGACCAACCATCATCCGGGCCAGCTCCTCTTTGGTGGTCGTTCTGCAGGGATGAGTTCCCGTTATCTCTCCCTGCTTCATGACACTGACCGTGTCGGCAACGGCAAGTACCTCGTCAAGCTTGTGGGTAATGATCAGAATGGTTTTTCCCGCTCTGCAGAGAGATCGCAGAACCGCGAAAAGGGTATCGGTCTCCTGGGGGGTGAGTACTGCTGTCGGTTCGTCAAGAATGAGAATACCGGCGTCCCGGTAGAGCACCTTGATAATTTCCACTCGCTGCTCCTCTCCGACTGAAAGCGCAGAGACCAGGGCGTCCGGATCGACAGTAAAATCATACTGTCGGGAGAGCTCCCGGATGATATCTCCGCTATTTTTCAGTGCGAGCGGCGAAAACAGTCGTTTTTTTTCAAGCCCGAGTATGACGTTTTCTGCTACTGTGAGCGTCGGAACAAGCATGAAATGCTGATGCACCATACCGATTCCCGCAGCTATTGCATCTCTGGACGAGGCAAATGCTACGGTTTTTCCGTTAATCTCCATGGTACCGCAGTCGGGCCGGTACATGCCGTAGATGAGTTTGGCAAGCGTGCTTTTGCCTGCGCCGTTCTCGCCCACAATGGCATGAATGGTGCCTTGCATGATCGAGAGCGATACATTTCTGTTCGCTTTGGCAGAACCGAATTTTTTTGTGATTCCGGTTAACCGTACAGCAGGTTCCATACTTTTTTATACCCAGCTTATTACGGTCTTTATAGCCTCCTTGCTGTCAAGAGCTATACGGTATGCGAATTCAAACTGGCTGACCGGAAAAACGTTGGTGAAAAACTTTTCGGTGTCGAGTTCTCCGGTATCGAGTATCGCTGAGGCTTCCTGTATATGCCGGAAGGTTGTGATATTGGAACAGATAATCGCGGGTTCCTTGTGCTGAATCAACCGGTAATCGTAGGCCATCACCTCATAATTGCCCATGAGGATCACCTTTGCCTGATGCTTCATCAGGCGTATCGCCTTCTCGATCATGAGAATGCGGCCGGTGGTTTCGATTACAAGGTCGTATCGGTTGTTGAATGCAGCGGTAAAGTCGCCTATTTCCAGCGCAATATTCTCTGCCCGGGAGAGCTGTCCCCTGATGCCGAAAGTTTCGACCGCATCGACATGCAAACACCCTTTCTTGTAAAGGTATTCGGAAATCATCAGTCCAACCGAACCAAGTCCGAGTATGAGCACCCGCATCGACGGATCGATAGAGACTTTGTCGAGCGCACTGATAACGTAGGCCAGAAGTCCAGTCAGAAGATCCCGGTGAATGGGGGGACGGCCCAGAGGCAGCACATTTTCTGAAGAGGTCGGTATAAGTTCCGCATGGCATCCGTAGTAGCTCTCTACGCCGCTCCACCTGTCTCCCTTGAAGACATAGACGAAATCGCCTGTTTCCACCTCTCGGGCATCAGGGCCTGCTTCCACGACCTGGCCGATGGATTCGCTTCCGGGAATTATCGGATATTCGAGCACCTTGTGCGATACCGGTTTATTGGTCAGGAGCAGCCTGTCAAGGCCGGGAGTGATGGTGCTTGCAATGGTTTTTATCAGCAGATCGCCGGGATTGCCGATATGGTATGGGGTGTTCTGCAGTCTCAGTTTACTGGCTTTTGGCAGAACGATGGCTTTTGCTTCGCCCTTCATGGAGTCGAGTGGTTACTTCTGGGAAATCAGGAATTCAGAGTGTCAAAAGGGAACTGAGAAACCAGGAAATTATGCTGATAACGAGAGATCCGGCAACCGCCCACCAGAACCCGTCAACGGAAAATCCGTCTACGAGAGCTGCGGAAAGTTGCAGCATCAGTGCATTGATGACCAGCAGAAAGAGGCCCAGTGTGACAATGATGAACGGAATGGAAAGAAATACCATAACCGGCCTCAACACGGCATTGACAAAGCCGAGCACCAGAGCCACCACGACGGCTGCGCCGAAATTTCTGACGTTAATTCCGCTGAGAAGGTGTGCCGTAGCATAAACGGCCAGTGCGTTGATGAGCCAAAGAATTGCAATCCTGATCATACTCTTTCCCGTTTAAGATTTTCATGTACAGTAATTTAAGAAAGAAGCCGTCGAAAACGAAAACCGGCAGGTATGGTCAGGCTATGCCGAGATGAGAGAGCGCCTCCTGCAGGGTTTTGCTTCCTGCAATGGTGATCGGGAGTTTTGTAAGCGAGGGTTTCAGTTCGCGGGTGTTGGCTTCAGGCAGCACGATACGTCGGAACCCGAGATGCGCGGCTTCCCGGATGCGGCGTTCGCTGTCGCTGATTGCTCGGAGTTCACCGGAAAGGCCTATTTCGCCGCAGCAGACCGTCGAAGAGTCGACCGGCAGGTTGGCAAGTCCGGAGGCGACTGCAGCGGCTACGGCCAGGTCGGCAGCAGGTTCAACGAGTTTGAGCCCTCCCGTGATTTTAACGAATACATCCTGTCCCCAGGTTTGCATGCCGAGCCGTTTTTCCAGTACGGCAAGGATGATCGACATGCGTTTCAGATCGAAGCCGGTACTGATCCGTTGCGGCATGGCGTAACCTGTTTTCGATACGAGCGCCTGTACCTCTACAAGCAGCGCCCTCGATCCCTCTATTCCGGCAAGAATGGAGTTGCCGGGAATGCCGCTTATTCGACCTGAAATAAAAAACTCCGACGGGTTACCCACCTCTTCGAGCCCGTTTTCCTCCATACGGAACACTCCGATTTCATTGGTAGAGCCGAACCGGTTCTTTACCGAACGGATAATGCGGTATCGCTGGTACCCTTCGCCTTCGAACTGCAGCACCGTATCGACCATATGTTCGAGCGCCTTCGGTCCGGCAAGCGCTCCCTCTTTGGTGATGTGGCCGATAATCATGAGTATTACATTGAGCTGCTTGGCCTTTCGAATCAGCATAGCCGCACACTCCCTGATCTGGGTGATGGTGCCTGCGGAACTCTGGTACTCCTCGGAATAAACAGTCTGGATGGAATCGACGATCACCAGACCCGGTTTCTCCTGCTCGATTGCCTCAATAATGCGCTCAAGGTTCACTTCGGGAAGCAGCAGGAGGTTTTCCGACGTGATGGAAAGCCTCCTTGCCCGCTCACGTATCTGGTTGGGCGACTCCTCACCGGAAATGTAGAGTACCTTTGCAGGAGCCATGCGGGGAGCGAGCTGCAGCATCAGGGTGGATTTACCGATGCCCGGCTCGCCGCCGACAAGCACCGCCGAAGCCTGCATGATTCCGCCGCCAAGTACCCGGTCAAGTTCTCCTATGCCGGTCATATGCCTTCGGAACTCCGAGGGTTTGACATCGAGCAGTTTCTGCATCCGGAGAGGGGCGGTTCCTGATGTGCGTTGTTTGCCGCTTTTTTCTTCCGGTTCGACATGCGTTTCCTGCAGGGTCCCCCAGCTCTGGCACTCGAAGCACTTGCCCTGGTATTTCAGCGAAACCGCACCGCAGTTGGTGCAGATATATCGGACAGCGCTTTTAGCCATTGTGGTATTTCCTACTGCAGGTTGTTGGCCCGCTCGAACGACTGCAGGGTGTTTTTCAGCAGCATGGCTATGGTCATGGGTCCAACGCCTCCCGGCACGGGAGTCATGGCCGAAGCGAGTGCCGACACGCCTTCGTAATCGACATCGCCTGCCAGACGGCTGCCGCTCTTTGTCGAGGGGTCGTCGATCCGGTTGATTCCGACGTCGATAACGACAGCGCCGGGCTTGACCATATCGGCTGTAATGAAACCGGCTTTGCCGATGGCGGCGATGAGAATGTCGGCCTGACGGGTGTAGGACGGAATGTCCTTTGTAGCCGAATGGCAGATGGTCACGGTGCAGTTTGTCGCGTCGAGTTTCTGCAGCATCAGGTTGGCCATCGGTTTTCCGACGATATTGCTGCGGCCGACCACAACGCAGTGTTTGCCTTTTGTTTCTATGTTGTAGCGCCCGAGCAGTTCGAGGATGCCGTAAGGGGTGCAGCTTACGAAACACTTGTCGAGATGGCCCATTACCAGTCGGCCCAGATTTTCCGGGTGGAATCCGTCCACATCCTTTGCCGGGTCGATGGCAAGCGTAACGGCGAACTCATCGATCTGTTTCGGCAGCGGTTGCTGTACCAGAATGCCGTGCACGTCGGGATCGTCGTTCAGTTCCCGGATTCTGGAGAGCAGCGCCTCCTCGGAGGTCGAGGCCTCCATTTCGATTACGCTCGAATGCATGCCTGTCTCTTTGCAGGATTTTGCCTTGTTGCGCACATAAACCTGCGATGCCGGATCCTCTCCAACAATGATAACGGTCAGTCCCGGAACTTTTCCGGTTGCCGTCCTGTGCTCGTCCACCCGGACTTTCAGTTCGCTTTTCAGGTCGATGGAGACCTTTTTTCCGTCAATAATCAGCATGATGCTCTGGCTTGGTAAGATAGGTTTGAAAAAACGGTTCTCGTGCGCAAAGAAGTATAAGATATGCTTTCTTCGGCTTATGCTGAAACCTGTTTTTCAGTGGCCGGTAGTTTGCAGAACAGGCCTGATCTATGTATTTATAGAGCCTTTACAGTTCATTAATGCATGGAATCAACGCTTAAACGCGCATGAAAGCTCTTGTGCTCAAAGAGCCCCGTATCCTCGAGTTGTGTGTGCGGAACTATCCCGAGCCGGGCGAGGGCGAGTCGCTGGTGCGCGTTGCCTGCTGCTCGGTCTGCCGAACCGACGCAAAAATGTGGCAGAGCGGACACCGCGATCTCGTTATGCCGCGTGTACTTGGCCATGAAATTTCGGGCTACCGGGATAAGGAGAGGGTTGTGGTATGGCCGGGTCTTTCATGCGGAAGCTGCGCCTTCTGTCTCGCCGGTCGGGAGAACCTCTGTGCCTCCATGCGGATTCTCGGATTTCATCATGACGGCGGATTTGCCGAGTATGTGGCCGTGCCTCGTACGAGTCTGCTTACCGTCCCCGTAACGCTGCCGATGGAGCTTGCTGCGCTTGCCGAACCGCTCGGCTGTGCGCTGCACGGGCTCGACCGTGCCGGGGTTCGGTCCGGTGAACGGGTGCTGATCTACGGCGCGGGTTCGCTCGGTCTATTTCTTGCTCTCGGTGCTGCAGAGCGGGCCGCTTATCCGGTCGTTATCGAGCCCGACGGGGAAAAGCTTCGGAAGAGCCGTACCTTCAGGGATCGCTTTGGCGTCGGAAGCGCTGAAAACCCTTCGGCCGTATCCGGCTTATTCGATGCGGCATTCAATGCCGCATCGGTACCCTCAACGCTCGATGGGCTCAGTAAACTCCGGCCTGGCGGACGATACTGCCTTTTCAGCGGACTTCAGGAGCTTCCCGAATCCGCCGCGTCGCTCGTTGCCGGGCTGCACTACAGGGAACTGCAGCTTTTGGGTTCCTATGGATGCACCCGCGCATCGATGGCATCCGCTCTTGCCATGCTTGAGCGTTTCAGCGGCGATCTTGCCTTTATGGTCGAGCGTAAGCTCAGGCTGGAGCAGCTTGAGGCTATCATGCCGGATGTGATGGGAGGAAAGCATTATAAAATGGTTGTTCAATTCTGATTGTAAACTTATGTCACACGAAACAGAACTTCGCCGATTCGGGAAATTGATCTCCTCGATCGCTTCAGGCTATGTCATGAGCCGGGAGGAGTCGTGCGAAACATACCGGCAGGTTATTCTTAATCTCCAGCCCGAACTGCAGCAGGGGGCATTTCTTCTGGCACATTTCATGAGGAATCCCACAGTCGAAGAACTCTCGGGGGCGTGGGATGCGCTTGACCGGTATGATACGGCGAAAATCGCCGTTGAGGGTGACGGTCCGGTCTGCGATATCGTCGGTACCGGTTCGGATCCCATGAAAACCCTTAATTGCTCGACTCCCGCTTCGTTGATCGCCGCGGCCTGCGGACTCAGTATGGCCAAAAAAGGCGCCCGACTGGTGACAGGAGTTTCGGGTGCGTCCGATGTTTTCGAATGCCTCGGTCTCGACCTCGATTTGCCTCTCGAACGAGCCGGGCAGGCTCTCAGGGAGAGTGGAATCTGCTATCTTCCGGGGGAGGCTTTTCTGAAATCCGGTTGGTCCCGCCTGATTCGGAGCATGCGGTTCACCTCAGTCTTCAACATACTCGGCCCGCTTACCAGACCCTGCCCTGAAAACAATTGTGCGGTTATCGGTGCCTACGCTCCGGAGATTTGCGACCGGATGATTGCCATACAGAAGGAGATCGGCATGGAGGCGGTTGTCGCCCCTTATGGCATGGTAGAGGGCATGGGGCCCGAAAACGGCATTGACGAATATTCGCTTTCAGGTACAACCAGGGTGGTCGAACTGCGCAGGGGGAGTGTTTCTGTTCATGAGGTGACACCGGAAGATTTCGGCATGAAAAAGGTGCCTTTCAGCCACATAGCAAGCCGGGCGAGTGCCGGAGAGAATGCTGCTGTCGTGCTCGATGTGCTTCAGGGAAAGAGCGACGGAGCGGCTGCCGACTTTTTCTGTATGAACGCTGCCGCTGCGCTCTACATTGCAGGCATGGCTCCCGACTACAGGAAAGCAGCAGATATGGCCCGTGAAGCGCTTGCGTCGGGAGCGGCATTCCGGAAACTCGAAGATTTAAGAGCTTTTCAGGGAAAAGACCAGCTTTGTCCTGTCTGAGAGTTGCAGCCGTGGATTGCGGGTTTTAGAAGTCACGTAAAGTTTCTTAGATTTGTTTCCCCTGACATTCAATCGTTTGAAAGCAGGCGGTTATGTTCCCTTTTTTAACTTTTGTTCAGGTATGTCGCTTGTTTCCATTGGAAATGTGCTTGTCGACCGCGCGATACTGCAAGCCGAGTTTTTCTGTGATCTCCAGCAGTGCAGAGGAGCCTGCTGTGTGGAGGGAGAGCTTGGTGCGCCGCTTTCCCCGGATGAAGCCCTCAAGCTTGAAACGGCGCCGGATGAGCTGATAAGGATGTTGCCCGACAGGAATATCCGATATCTTCACCGATATGGTGCCGTAGAGGTCTATCAGGGCACGCAGTACACCCGAACCATCGAGGGTCGGGAGTGCGTGTATGCCGTCATTAAAAACGGGATTACGCTTTGTGCGGTTGAGATTGCCTGCCGTGAAGGCGTTCTTCTTTTTGATAAACCGCTTTCATGCAGACTTTTTCCGGTTAGAGTACGCAGAAAATTTGGCCTCGATCATCTGGTTTACGAGCAGCACCATATGTGCCGTTCGGCAAGAAAAATCGGAGGGGAACGTCGGACAAGACTTGTTGATTATATCTACCGTGCACTTGAAGCCGCTTACGGCGTGGAGTGGGCGAAAAGCCTGAAAGCATTTGTTGATTCATCCCCTGAAACCTGATGGCAGAGATAAAGCTTCAACAGAAACAGAAAGCGATTCTGTCTGCACAGCAGATACTCAGCAGTCAGCTTCTCCAGCTTCCGCTTCTCAACCTCGAACAGAGGATATATGACGAGTTGCAGGAAAATCCCATGCTTGAGCTTACCTCCGAAAGCAAGGATACCGCCGGGGATATCTCTTCAGACGACGACAGCTCTGCGGGTGACGATATGTTCGGCTCGCTGGAACGATTCAGCAAAAGTTCGATAAAGGAGCCTCTTCAGGTTAACACGCCCAGGGACGATGCCGAAGGGCGGCTGACCTTTACCCATGAAAGCGCGCCGCAGGAACGTTTTTTTCAGGCGGTGCAGCATGACAGTTTCGACGAGCAGCTTCTCCGGCAGCTTGTCCTGCAGGAGGGTATCGGTGAACGGGAGGTCTTGATTGCTATAGAGATTCTCGGTAATCTCGATCATGACGGCTATCTTGCCGAGGAGAGCGATGTGATTCTTGCCGGACTGCACGGCAACGGCCTGGACACCGATGAATATGAGATAGAAAAAATCCTGCATAAAATTCACTATCTCGATCCTCCTGGTATTGCCGTACGGGATCTGAGAGAACGTCTCCTGGTACAACTGAAACTGAGGGAAGCGTCCAGTGAAGAGGAGGTATACCTTACTGCTGTCCGTATTCTTGAACAATTTTACGAGGATTTTTTACATAGGCGATATGACCGGATTCTGAAAAAACTCGATCTCTCCAAAGATCAGGTCGAAGAGGCTCTTGGGATCATTACTTCACTTGATCCGCATCCTGTGGAGGTTTTTCACGATGAAGGGGGGCATTACATTACCCCTGATTTTATCGTGACCTACGAAAACGGAGAGCTTACCGCCATGCTTAACGACCGGAGTTCGCTTTCAGTCAAGGTGTCGGAGCTGTATCAGGGGATACTGAAAAACCGCAAGGCGCCAAAGGATGAAAAGCGGTTTATCCGCTACAATCTCACGAGAGCCAACGATTTTGCCGCAGCCATCGCTATCAGGCGCCAGACACTTCTGAAAGTGATCGAATCGCTTATGAAAGCGCAATACGCTTTTTTCGTTTCAGGTCCGGAACATCTCGTTCCTCTTGGAATGAAAGCCATCGCCGGCGATACCGGTCTTGACATTTCCACCATCAGCCGGGCGGTGAACGGCAAGTATGTGCAGACCCGTTTCGGAGTTTTTGAACTTAAATATTTCTTCAGCAGTTCGCTTGCCACCGACGATGGCGACGATATGTCGAGTAAAATCATCCGGCAGTATATCGGTGAAATGGTGAAATCCGAGAATTCCGACAAGCCGCTCAGCGACGATCTGATAACCGGCATGCTCAAGGATAAGGGAATCAACATAGCCCGCAGAACGGTTGCAAAATACCGTGAACAAATGCAAATTCCAGTTGCAAGGCTAAGGAAAAAAATATTTTAACAGGTGTTTTCAATTATGGGTCAGGAATCAAAGCCGTTGATACGTTCAACGACGGTACTGGGTGTTATCAGGGACGGCAAGGCAGCTCTCGGCAGCGACGGCCAGATGACGCTCGGCAACACCGTGCTCAAGCACTCCACACGTAAAATAAGGAGCCTTTACCACGGCCGCATCATAACCGGCTTTGCAGGCGCCACGGCAGATGCCGTCACGCTGCTCGACCGGTTCGAGGAAAAGCTCGACGCATACGGCGGCAAGCTTGAACGGGCGGCCGTCGAGCTTGCCCGCGACTGGAGAACCGACAAGTATCTCAGGCGGCTTGAAGCGATGCTTGCCGTGGTCAGTCAGGACAAGGCGCTCATCATTTCCGGTACGGGAGACGTCATCGAACCTGAAGACAGTATCGTTGCCATCGGGAGCGGCAGTATGTACGCTCTTGCTGCGGCTCGTTCGCTTCTAAAGCATACTCCGCTTTCAGCGCGTGAGATCGTCTCGGAAAGTTTGAAGATTGCCGCCGATATCTGTATCTATACTAACGATCATATTGTTATTGAAGAACTCTGAACAGCAGCTCTGCCGTCGAATGAATTCTTTACTGTTTCTCTGAAATTTCAATTATCCGCAATGACCATTACCAGCGACACTGAAGCTGCTGCCAGGACAGAAGGAAAAAGTGCTATTGCCGCACATAATCTTACACCGAACCAGATTGTCGGACTTCTCGATAAATATATAATCGGGCAGAAAGACGCCAAGAAATCGGTAGCTATCGCCCTGCGCAACCGGTTGCGTCGTCAGCATGTAGACGACGATCTTCGTGAGGAGATCATGCCGAACAACATCATCATGATCGGGCCAACCGGCGTGGGTAAAACCGAAATCGCCCGGAGGCTCGCCAAGCTTGCCAAAGCCCCGTTCGTGAAGGTAGAGGCATCAAAATTCACCGAAGTCGGCTATGTGGGGCGCGATGTCGAATCAATGATCCGCGACCTGGTCGATCAGTCGGTCGCCATGGTGCGCAGCGAGAAATCCGAAGAGGTAAAAGAAAAAGCAGCTCTTCTTGTCGAGGAGCGACTTCTCGATATTCTTCTTCCTCCGGCTCCGCAGTCACGATCGCATGATGACCAGGACGACGAACAGGACGAAAACCGTAATCCCATGGCTCCGGCGGACGAGAACGATATTTCCCAGGAGGTTAACCGCCGCAGCCGGGAAAAGATGCTTGAACGGCTTCGCAAGGGCAAGCTTGAGGAACGTCAGATTGAAATGGATACGGCAAGCGAGAACCCCGGAGGAATGATGCAGATTTTCGGCCCGCTCGGCCAGATGGAGGAGATCGGCAGCATCATGCAGGATCTCATGAGCGGCCTGCCGCGCAAGCGCAAGAAACGCCGGGTAACGATAGCCGAAGCCCGCAGGATACTCGAACAGGAGGAGGTACAGAAGCTTATCGATATGGACGCAGTGGTCAAGGATGCCATCAACAAGGTCGAGCAGTCCGGTATCGTATTCATCGACGAGATCGACAAGATAGCTGCTCCATCGACCGGTTCGGGCGGCGGCAAAGGCCCTGACGTCAGTCGTGAAGGGGTACAGCGCGATCTTCTGCCAATCGTCGAAGGTTCCAATGTCGCAACCAAATATGGCATCGTCAAAACCGACCATGTGCTTTTCATCGCATCGGGCGCTTTTCACGTCTCCAAGCCCTCCGACCTCATTCCCGAGCTGCAGGGCCGTTTTCCAATCAGGGTCGAGCTCAAAAGCCTTACCGAGGAGGATTTCTACAAGATTCTCACCCAGCCCAAGAACGCGCTCATCAAGCAGTACAAGGCGCTGATCAGTACGGAAGGAGTTGATCTCGATTTTACCGACGGTGCGATTCTTGAGATAGCCAGAATTGCAGCCAAGGTCAACGAAAGCGTTGAAAATATAGGCGCACGCCGGCTGCATACCATCATGACCAACCTGCTCGAAGAGCTGATGTTCAACATTCCCGAAAGCGTGACGGACGAAAAGGTGGTGATTGATGAAGCCATGGTGCAGGATAAGCTTTCCGCGGTGTCATCGGATCGTGATCTGAGCCAGTATATTCTCTAAAAAAGGGACACATGGGTACTCATTCGATTCTTGTACTGAACGGGCCGAACCTCTCAAGGCTCGGCAAGCGCGAACCGGAAATATACGGCAAGCTCACGCTTGACGATATCAATCGCGAGCTTGTCGAAAGTTTTTCTGAAGTGGCTTTCGAGTTTTATCAGTCGGAAGGCGAGGGCGCTTTGATCGAAAAGCTTTTTCAGGCGGAGGACAACGGAAGCTGCTGCGGAGTTGTCCTCAATGCCGGGGCGCTCACGCACTACTCCATAGCCCTTCGCGACGCCATCAGCGCCATAAGGTTGCCTGTCGTGGAAGTGCACCTCTCCAATATCTATGCCCGCGAGGCCTTCCGCCGTACTTCAGTGATTTCAGAAGTCTGCAAGGGAGTCATCAGCGGATTTGGCGCAAATAGCTACAGTCTCGGAGTCAGGGCGATTCTTGAAATCAGGAGTTGATCGGGAGTAAGAAAGGCCTTTTTTTTCTTCTGATTTTGTTCAGAGTCCCATCAACTCAAAGCATATCCCCTATGAAAACGAAGCTGATTTTTACAGGCACCATTTTGCTTGCAGGCATCACTTCAAGCCCTGCACTTGCCGCTGATTCATTGTACATCAGCGGCAATATCGGCATCTCCCAGTTCAGTGACATTGGCCAGACCCCGCAACACAGATCCAGCATGGCAGTATCTCTACCGAATCAGGTCTGTATGTTACGGGTGCGTTCGGCAAGCATTTCGACAGTTTCAGGATCGATGAGGAATTCGGTTATCAGAGAAACGATGCGTACAAGATATCCATGCATGGAATGGAGCCCTTCCGTCATTCAGAACGTCTAACTCCTCTCCTCCCCAAACTTGGCACGTAGCACAATCTTCTCC
Organism: Pelodictyon luteolum; assembly: GCA_020721225.1. Classification (GTDB taxonomy): domain Bacteria; phylum Bacteroidota; class Chlorobiia; order Chlorobiales; family Chlorobiaceae; genus Chlorobium; species Chlorobium luteolum_C. The sequence continues at coordinate 34,368 of DYNE01000024.1, forward strand.
AGATCACGACCCACCGATCAGGGATATCTCCCTGTCTATTGCGTCAATCTTGTTACTTAAAGCCTGAAAAATAGGATTATCTTTTTTTTGCTTAAATTGTGATTGAAATTCTATCGTTGGCTCCTTTCTATACCCCTGTAATACTTTGTTGCCTTGCCCGGAAACAGACGACATAACTGTCGGCAGTGTTTTTTCGTGTTCTGCTTCAACCTTACGGTGTTGTATCACTCTATGGTTCAAGGGAAGTGAAAATGAGGCTTTCGGATTACATAAAGAAATGCATTCGGGAGGGAACCCAGATTTCACGGTTCAACGTGACCTGGGGGGTATTGCTTGCCGCGCCTGGACATATTTTCTTTTATCTGCTTCTCAAGTATGGTTTTAAGATGCCGTACGAAAATTTTCCATTGCGCTTTTCTGCCACTCTTATTGCATTGTTCTCCTTTGTTCTTGTCAGGATGGAATCACCCCTTGCAAGGAAGTATTTTCCGTTTTATTGGCATTTTTCGCTTATCTACATTCTTCCTTTCCTGTTCACCCTGTTTCTGCTGAAGAACGATTTCCATGAACTCTGGCTCTACTGGGAGATTTTCATGGTCTTTATTCTGATTGCTTTTGTGCCCAACTGGCTGATGCTGCTTTTTGATCTGTTTGTTGGAGTGATTGCAGGAATTGCATTCTACGTTCTGACTACTCCGGAGATCAGCCTGAATCCTGACTTTGATATTCCCGCCTATCTGACCGTTCTGATCTTTTCAGTTATTGCAGGTTATCTTTTCAGTTACAGCAACAGACGGGGACAGGTGGCCATGGAAAAAAATTCCGCATTTCAGGCTCTGGCCGGCAGTATAGCACATGAAATGCGCAATCCGCTGAATCAGGTCAGCCTCAACCTCGATATCATAGAAAGGAAGCTCCCGATATTCAAGCATCAGGACTCGCCATCAGCCGATATACAGGCATTGGATACTCTCTATCAGCATGTTGCATGGTGCCGGATTGCGATAAAACGGGGCACACAGATCATCGCCATGATTCTCGATGAGGTCAGGGAAAAGCCTATCGATAAGAGCAGTTTTACTTAGGGCTTGCTGAATAATAGATAAGTATTACTAATATAAGGATATAACAGGAAT
>DYNE01000066.1 GCA_020721225.1 Pelodictyon luteolum
GCGGATCAGGCGGATCAGGCGGATCAGGCGGATCAGGTGGATCAGGTGGATCAGGCGGATCAGGCGGATCAGGCGGATCAGGCGGATCAGGCGGATCAGGTGGATCAGGTGGATCAGGCGGATCAGGCGGATCAGGCGGATCAGGCGGATCAGGCGGATCAGGTGGATCAGGTGGATCAGGTGGATCAGGTGGATCAGGTGGATCAGGCGGATCAGGTGGATCAGGTGGATCGGACAGATCAGGCGGATCAGGCAGAACTGACAGATCAGGCGGTATCAAAGGAGTTACCGGTGAAAGAGGAGCCATTGGCGAACGAACAGCTTGTTTCGTTTGAAACACCTCAAAATATAGGTGGTCTGACGGTTATTGGAACGCTTGATATGCACTCTTCTTTTGATCGCAGCAGTGAGGCTGAGCGAAAAAAGAAAAACCGTAAGAAGAATTTCAAGGAACAGGCCGATGCCTTGAAGGGTGAATTCGATACGGCTGTCAAGGAAGAGGTTGTTGCAGATGAAAAAGGTACAGTCAAGAAGAAGCCGGTGAAGCCGGCAGGCGAGAGTAGTGCGGCAGCTCCTGCCGGAACCGCTTCGGCAGCCGGGTCTCAACCGTTAAAAAAGGGTAAAAAGAAGAAAAAACCTGATGTTAACGATAAGGTGATTTCGGCGAATATCCGTACCACTATCAGCGGCATGGACGAAAGCGGAGGTACGGGATCCCGTCAGAAGTTCCGAAAGCTTCGCAAGATAGAGCGGGAACGGGAGTCTGAAGCTGCCGAAGCATTCCGCGAATCCCGGCAGATGATCGTCAGGGTCACCGAGTACGCATCTCCCCACGAACTCGCCGATCTGATGGGAATAACTGCCAGGGATATCATTCAAAAATGTTTTTCGCTGGGAAAATTTGTCACCATCAACCAGCGACTCGACAAGGAATCCATTGAGCTTATCGCTCTGGAATTTGGTTATGAAGCCGAATTCATTTCGGAAGTAGAGGCTACAGCCGTGCTCATTGAGGCCGATGAGCCGGAAGATATGCAGATTCGTCCTCCGGTCATCACTATCATGGGTCATGTCGATCACGGTAAAACCTCGTTGCTTGATTACATTCGCAACAGTAACGTTGTGGCGGGTGAGTCCGGAGGTATTACCCAGCATATCGGAGCTTATGAAGTAACGGTCGAGGCCGACAGGAAAATCACTTTTCTTGATACTCCGGGCCATGAGGCGTTTACCGCCATGCGAGCCAGGGGCGCTCAGGTTACCGATATCGTTATCCTTGTTGTGGCGGCTGATGACAGCGTTATGCCGCAGACCATCGAAGCGATCAACCATGCCAAGGCGGCCGGAGTGCCGATTGTCGTGGCGATCAATAAGGTTGACAAGCCTGAAGCCAATCCGGAAAAGATCAAGACTCAGCTCTCGGAAGCTGGTGTGCTTGTCGAAGAGTGGGGCGGAGAGTATCAATGTCAGGAGATTTCTGCCAAAAAAGGTATTGGCATAGCTGAACTTATGGAAAAGGTGCTGGCCGAAGCTGAAATCCGGGAGCTGAAAGGTAATTTCTCGCGTGATATAAACGCCAGCGGCATTATTGTTGAATCGGAGCTTGATAAAGGCAAGGGTGTTATATCTACCGTACTGGTTCAGCGGGGATACCTGAAAATCGGGGATCCGTTCGTAGCCGGGAACACAATGGGTAAAATCCGTGCTCTTATGGATGAACGGGGAAAGCGCATTTTGTTTGCAGGGCCATCACAGCCTGTCAGGGTGCTTGGTTTCGAAGAGCTCCCCCAGTCCGGCGATGTGCTTACGGTTATGTCTTCTGACAGGGATGCCCGGGATCTTGCCCAGAAACGCCAGGTTATCCGCCGTGAGCATGAATTCCGCAGAAGCACCAGGGTCAAGCTCGACAGTATTGCCCGCCAGATCAAGGAGGGCCTGATGAAAGAGTTGAGCATGATCATCAAGGCCGATACGGATGGTTCCATTCAGGCGCTTGCTGATGGGCTTATGAAAATCCAGAATGAAGAGGTCAAGGTGCAGATCATTCACCAGGGCGTCGGTCAGATTACCGAGACCGATGTACTGCTTGCGGCTGCTTCAGATGCCATTATTATCGGTTTCAGGGTTCGTCCGAATGTGAATGCCAAGAAACTCGCCGAAAAAGAAGATCTTGATGTTCGTTTCTACAGCGTCATCTATCATGTGCTCGAAGACGTTGAAAAGGCGCTTGAAGGGATGCTCTCTCCGGAGCTGCATGAAGAGAGCCTTGGTTCGCTTGAAGTCCGTCAGGTTTTTCGTGTGCCAAAAGTCGGCAATGTCGGCGGCTGTTATATGCTCGAAGGAAAAGTATTCCGGGATTCGAAGGTCCGTCTCCTGCGGGAAGGTGTTCAGATTTACGACGGACAGCTCGATGCGCTCAGACGCTTCAAGGATGATGTCAAGGAGGTCGATGCCGGTTATGAGTGCGGTATCTCCCTGAAAAATTATGATGACATCAAGGTTGGCGATATTGTGGAAGCTTATCGGATTGTCGAAAAGAAACGAAAACTCTGATTAACGAAAGCGGATATGTCGATACGTACTGAAAAGGTCGCTTCGCTGCTTCAGCAGGAACTTGGCGCGATTCTTGAGAAGGAGTTGCCGAGGAGCAGCGCGCTTTCGACCGTTGTTGATGTTAAGGTAACTGCGGATCTCGGTATTGCCCGTATCTATGTCTCCATTATCGGCACAGAAGAGCAGCGGACCGCGATAATGGCCTGGCTGCACGAAGAAACAAAGTATCTCAGAAAACTTCTCTCGGCTAAAATCCGTCATCACTTCAGAAGGATTCCGGAGATAGAGTTTTTTGAAGACCGCATTTATGAAAGGGCCAGCAGGATTGAGCAGTTGCTCAGAGAGGTGAGAAAAGCTCCTGAACAACACGACTGACCGGCATACGGTAAAGGGTTAAGAGTATGCAGGAACCGATTAATGAACAGGGCAGTCCGGAAGAGGGCGCTTTTCTGCTGGTGGATAAACCGCTGGACTGGACCTCATTTGATGTTGTCGCTAAAATCAGGAATACGTATCGAAAAAGCGGTCTGAAATGCAAGGTTGGCCATTGCGGCACCCTTGATCCCAAGGCTACCGGTCTTCTGATTCTCGCCACCGGAAGGAAGACCCGTCAAATTTCAGGTCTTGAGGTGCTCGACAAGGTTTATGAGGGAACAATACGGCTCGGAGCGGTCACCGACAGTCATGATACAGAAACGGAAGAGTATGGGCATTGCGATACCGGCCATCTGACGCAATCGAAGATACGGGAAACGGCAGCTTCTTTTATCGGTTCATCTCTTCAGCAGCCACCTATGCATTCGGCAGTCTGGCACAACGGGAAACGCCTCTATGAATTCGCCCGAAAAGGGGAGGTTGTCAGGGAGCGCAAGGCCCGGGAAATTATTATACACCGGTTTGAGATTACGTCAGTCAAGCTTCCCATGGTTTCGTTTGAGCTTCAAGTCTCTAAAGGGGCTTATATCAGGGTGATTGCCCATGAGTTCGGCAGTGTACTCGGAGTGGGTGGCTATCTGGCCTCACTCAGACGAACGGCTATCGGTTCCTATCACATCGCCGCATCCAGAAGCGTATCCGAGACTGTCGAGGTTATTGCCTCCGGTTGTTCCGCGGTTTTCGGCAAAAGGAGTTGAAGCTCGAATGAATGTTGTCATGTATGATAATCGTCAGCTTTCCGCTTATGGAAATGGGTCGTTGCCTTCACTGCCGTTGCATGAGTCTGCGGTTACTATCGGATCATTTGATGGAGTACACAAGGGTCACCGGAAAATTATTTCGGTCATGCTTGATATTGCCCGTTCACGCAAGCTGACAAGCGTTGTTGTTACCTTTGAGCCTCATCCAAGACGCGTGTTGACCGCTCATGCCGGTGAACCGCTCGATATTCTTACGACGCTCGATGAAAAAATCGAACAGTTGTCCAGCCTTGGAGTCGATCTGCTCGTTGTCGTCCGTTTTACCCCTGAACTGGCTGCCTGGAGTTCGGAGCTGTTTATCGAGGAGGTTCTTGTCAGGATGCTCTGCGCAAGAAACGTGGTCGTCGGTTACGACCACGGCTTTGGACGGAACAGGAGCGGTAGTGAAAAAACACTCTCTCAGCTTGGTGAGCTTTTCGGTTTTCAGGTTGATGTGGTTGATGAGTTACGTATCGGCAGTGAGCATTTTTCCAGTACGAAAATCAGGGCCTTGCTCAGGAATGGCTCGATACGGGAAGCCAACGCTTTTCTCGGAGTTCCCTACGTTGTGAGCGGCAGAGTGGTAAACGGTAATCAGCTGGGGCGTTTACTGGGATTTCCTACCGTTAATCTAAAGCTTCCGGATCCACAGAAACTGCTTCCCCGTCCCGGGGTCTATATGGCAACCACCTTGATCGACGGTGAGTCATACAAGGCCATGATGAATATCGGCTGTCGACCCACCGTATCGGCTGAGTGCAGCATCGCTGTGGAAGCTCATATTCTCGGATACGCAGGCCATCTTTACGGTCAGGATCTGAGGTTCAGCCTTCATGGATTTATCCGGGATGAAAAGAAATTCGATTCACTGGATCTTTTGCGCGAGCAGCTTGAAAAAGATAAAAAAACGGTCGAGTTGTTTTGTGAATAATATTATATTACAGGTCATTCGATTTAACATACTAAACGAACGGATATGAGTCTGACAAAAGAGAACAAGAGCAACATTATCACCAAGTTTGGGGGAGCCGTACAAAATACCGGGAAGGCAGAGGTTCAGGTTGCCCTGTTCAGCGGCAGGATTACCGATCTTACCGGCCATCTGCAGCAGCATCCTAAAGACAAGCACTCCCGTCGCGGTTTGCTTATGCTGGTAGGTAAACGCAAGAAAGTGCTGAACTACCTCAAGAACGTCGATATTGATCGTTACCGTAAAGTGATTGCCGATCTTGATCTTCGCAAATAAGCAGGTTATCCGAAGTTTTTATCCTGATTTCTGCAGGGTTGTCATTCTGCAGGTTTTCTTTTAAAAAGATCGAAGCAGAAGGAGAGGCTATGTTGGAAAGTATGACCGGATACGGAAGCGCAGAGCGTATTGCAAATGGAATAAGAGTACTTGCTGAGCTTCGGTCGGTCAACAACCGGTTTGCGGAAATCAGTGTAAAGCTTCCCCGTCAGTTATCGAATTATGAGCTTGATGTAAGAGAGCAGGTTCGTTCACGCTTTCAGCGGGGTAAAATATCGGTTTTCATTCAGGTTCAGGCCGACAGGGATCTGCAGATTCCTGTCATCGTCAATCCGTCAAAAGTTCAAGCCTACAGGGAACTGCTTGAAACCGTAAGAAGTGAGGCGGGTATAGATGCTCCTGTTACTCTCGAGCATCTGTTGCGATTTTCTGACATCTTCGATACGGAGAACAGTGCTGCCGACAACAGCGAATCGCTGTGGCTCATCGTTAAACCCGCACTGCTTGAAGCTGTAGAGGCAATGAAAGTCATGCGTCGCAAAGAGGGTGACGAACTTTCGCTGGATTTTGCCGGAAGAATTGCCGGCATCGAAACGACGCTTGCCGGCATTGCCCGTCTTGCATTGGACAATCTCGAACAGATAAGAAAGCGTCTTGCCGCAAAGGTTGAGAGTGTAGCCGGCAAGGATATTGCATACAGCCGCGACCGTCTTGAAATCGAGCTGGTTCTCGCGGCAGACAAGCTCGATATCACCGAGGAACTTACCCGGTTTGCCAGTCACAACAAGTTTTTTCTTGAAGAGCTCCATAATGAAGAAAGCGGAACCGGGAGAAAGTTGAACTTTCTGCTGCAGGAGCAGTTGAGGGAGGCTAATACTATAGCCTCCAAGTCCCAGAACGCTGAAATATCGCAGCAGATTGTTCATGTAAAGGAGGAACTCGAGAAAATTCGCGAGCAGTTGCAGAATATTGAATGATTCTATCATGGAACAGGACGCTCCCAAAGGAAAACTGATTGTTTTTTCCGCTCCTTCGGGTACCGGAAAATCAACCATTGCCAAAGCTGTGCTCGGGCAGATCGGAGAGCTTTCGTTTTCTGTTTCTGCCACAACGCGTTCGAAACGACCCGGCGAAGAGGAGGGTGTTCACTACTTTTTTCTTGATAAAAAAGAGTTTGAGGAGCGGATCGAAAACGGCGGTTTTATCGAATATGAATTTTTTTTCGGTAATTATTATGGTACGCTGCTTGACAAGACCAGTGAGGCAATTGATTCCGGACGTCATCTTCTCTTCGATCTCGATGTCAAGGGGGCGCTTAACCTTAAAAAGCTTTTCCCGCTCGATTCACTGCTGCTATTTATCAGGCCTCCGAGCATGGCGGTGTTGCAAGAGCGATTGATCAAGCGTGATGGCAAGAATAGTGCCGGTCTTCAGGATCGGCTGGAAAGGGCAGAACTTGAGCTTGGGTATGCTGAACAGTTTGATGAAGTGGTGGTCAATGATGATTTGGATGAGACGGTGAAGGTCGTTACGGAGAAAATCAGGAAATATCTTTCAACGCACTAAAAAAAAGAGAAATGCCGGTTAAACCTGTTGATTTGAATAAACTCAGAAGTGCGCACGCCAATCTTTACGAAACAGTTGTTGCGATTTCGAAAAGAGCCAGACAGATACATGAGGAAGAACGTTCTGAACTGGAAGAGAAGCTTCTGCCTTATAAGGAAATGATTCGTAACCCGGCCAGCGAGTCCGAATCGGACAGGATATTTCCTGAGCAGATTGCGATCAGCCTTGAATTCGAAGTTCGTGAAAAGGCTTCACATAAAGCTGTCGCCGAGTACCTGAAAGAGAAGTACAGTTACACTATTGAAAAAAGCGTTGACAACAAACCGGTTCACTCTGATGATGAAGATGAAACTGACGGGGATTAGCCAGATTACCCTGAGGGTTAATGATCTGAGACTTGCGGAAGAGTTTTATGCCGGAGTGCTCGGTTTGAAAGTAGATCACAGGGTCGGGGCGAATATTACCTATCTGCGCTTGAGTTCCGATATCCTTGTTCTGGTAAAAGCGGAAACTCCGGGGAGTCCGGAAGCGAGGGATATTCGGGTCGATCACTTCGGATTCAGGCTCGCTACCGATGCCGAGGTAGACGAAGCTGCAGTATATCTTGACGAACAGGGAGTTCATCTGATAACCCGTCCAGCTCAGAGACGGGAGGGTCGGGCTTTTTTTGTGATGGATCCCGACGGTAATCTCATCGAGTTTTATTCAATGCGTCTGACTGGAATCCAGAATGAGGGTGAGCATACGCATGAAACGTCATCTGCGGTTATTGCAGCCGGCAACCGGCTGCAAATCACGGATGATTCCGAAACAAGAAAGCCGCGGCGATCGAGGAAATAACCTTCGCTTCAATCCGCTCGATTCAGAGCTGTTCGAGAATCTTTTCGGCTTCCCTGAGTTGTTCCGGAGTATTGATTCCTCGAATCTCATCAGGATCAGCTACGCTCCACGCACTCACTTTTTTTCCTTTACCGAAGCAGATGCCGATCACATCGGTGAGATAGTATTCCTGCTGTGCATTATCGGAACGGATCTCTTTGAGAGCTTTAAAAAGTGCGAGTGCATCGATGACATAGACGCCCGAATTGGTTTCATGTACCAGCCTCTCTTCAGGCGTGGCATCTTTCTCTTCAACAATTTTTAATACTTCTCCCGATGTCCGGTCTCTGATGATTCTTCCATATCCGGCAGGATCATCGAGTTTTGCCGTTAGGACGGTAGCTGTAGCCTGCTGTTCACGATGAAATGCTATAAGGCGTTCGAGCGTAGCCGTTCTGACAAGGGGAGCATCTCCCGAAAGTATCAGTACGTCGCCGGCAAAAGCATGTAAAGGCGGCTCCGCCTGCATTACGGCATGTCCGGTACCAAGCTGTGGCTCCTGCGTTACGGAGATAACCGGGTGACCACGAGTTGCTTCTATGACCTTTTCAGCCTGATGGCCGACGATAAGCACGGTCTTATCGGGATTGAGGCGGCTTGCCATATCAAGTACATAGGTGATTACCGGTTTGCCGTTTGCCTTGTGCAGTACTTTTGGCAGGTCGGATTTCATGCGTGTACCTTTTCCTGCCGCCATGATCAGGATTGCCAGTGCCATAGTTTTTCCTTGATAGGGGGTTTTAACGTTACGACAGCAGTTCGTCTTCTTCACCGACACGGTGACGACGTTTCGGGTTGTTATTCCTGTCTACAATCAGTACCATAGGTTTGTGCGTGCTGGCTTCAGCAGCATCCATGACTGCGAACGTCATAATAATGATTTCATCACCCGGCAGGGCGCAACGCGCTGCCGCACCATTGAGCTGAATCACTCTCGACCCGTAATCGCCATTGATGATATAGGTTTCAAAGCGCTCTCCGTTGTTGTTATTGACAACAAGTACTTTTTCATTCGGGATCATTTGTGCCATCTCAAGCAGTTCACGGTCGATGGTGATGCTGCCTTCGTATTCAAGATCGCCGCTGGTTACGATTGCGTTGTGTATTTTCGATTTCAGTAAATGCAATTTCATGAAGACGTTACAGGTTTATTATCTGACTGGAGCTTCGCCGCTTCCACGGAATATTCTATACCGTTTCAGGGCTTGATCACTCTCAAAACCATAGCCTTGAACAGTTCCATCCGGCCCGGCAATGGTTACATGGCGGTTTGAGCGGATCATCTTGTCTTCGTCAGTGCGTTTAAGATAGGCCGTTCTGATGACGGTACCCTTGCCTGATGTGACAACTACATTTCCGGAAGCTTCTATATCCTTATTATCGTGGATGACAGCTTCCCTTGCATCAAGTATTGTCGGCGGTTTTCCGGCATCATTGTATAAAATAACGTGAACACCCTGATCCAGATAGATGGTGTTTTTTCCGTTATTGCTGTACTCTGCTGCATGTCCGGCATGGAGTGTCCCTTTACGGATTGCGGCATTTGTGAGAAAAAAACTTGTATTCCAGCTTTCCTGGACAGGTTTTTTTTTCGTGCTCAAGCCTGTTTCAAGAGAACGGCGCTCCTCATGGGGAGCGCCGCAACCACCGGCAGACAGCATAACTGTCAGAAGCAGAAAATGGAAAGCTGGTTTCAAAGAGGTAACCGTGACCGTAATTACTTGATATTCAATTGGTTCATCACCTTGAAGGTAAGGTCTTGTTCTGCGGCACCGTAAATCATGACTGATTTGTCGAGTACCAGCGTGAACCCTTCCTTCTGTGCTATGGACTGTACAGCTCCGAGAGCCTTCAGACGGATCGGCGCAATCAGCTCCTGTTCTTTTTTGTCAACAACGCCACCACGTCCGAATTTGTCCTGCTGGTATTTCTGTACGGCCTGTCCTTTGACATTCAGCTCTTTTTCCTTCAGATCTCTTGCGGCTTTTGTCATTGATGGCGCCTGTTGTTTGTATGCGGTGACAGCTTTCTCGAAATCCAGTTTCAACCGTTCGAACTCTTTCTGCAAAGGGACTGCCGTTGCCTGAAGTGTTGTTTCAGCCTGTTTGGTTTCCGGCATTTGCTGCATGATTTTTCCGAAATCGACGATACCGGTTCTTTCCGCATTCTGAGCAGCAAAAGCTGCCGGTGAGGCAAGGAGGATGCTCAGGATCATGGCCATGACAATCCGGCGGGAAAAGCTTATCATTCGTTCTGCACAAGGCATCATTTTCATCATGTATCTTCTCTTTTTAGTTTTAATAATAGCCGTTTAAGCGAGGTATAACGGAATTTATACCAGATCAAAGGTAAGAATTCCCCGATAAAATCCATAACAAGCATGTTCCCCGATGATTCGTACAACAATATGGGTTTTTATGAGCTGATGCCGTATTCGAAATGAATATTGTATTTTCCCTTTTTCATAAACAGCTACAACCGTTTGATGGCGGGAATACCGTAGCCATTCGAAATTACCCGGTTCATTCATGAACAGAAAACAGAAAAAAAAGATACGGGAATTGTTTATCCGGTTATTGCGGGTTATGGCCCGGAAGAGGATATAGGGCACCTCTATTTATTATGGGGGAGCTTAAATTATTATAAAATATAAAAATAGCTTTGGATTTAAAGATAAAAAGTGTATATTATCAGTATAATATCGCACGACATCCTCAGCTATCATGAAAAACATGGCTCCTCGCTATTTCAAGTGGGTAAGCCAAAATTAAGCTTCCCGCTGATCAG
>DYNE01000025.1 GCA_020721225.1 Pelodictyon luteolum
TGATCAGCGGGAAGCTTAATTTTGGCTTACCCACTTGAAATAGCGAGGAGCCTCTATACAAGTAACCGGCAAAACCGTTAAGTACTGGACGAAACAAATCCTACCTGAGCCGGATAACTACGCAGTAGCGTCGCGTGTATTACTTGTCCAAATAGACCCTTCGCGCAGGACGATTACACTGCTGTACGCAGTAGGATACTCCGCAAGCGGTGACTATGTGTTTGGGGAAGCGGCAAACATATCCAGCCCGATCATTCCCGGATCGGTGTTCGAAGCGGAAGCTAACTATGTCTGTAAACTGACCGGCGTGAAGCTCAGGAGATAAGCTACGAGACATGAGAGAACAAAGAGAGGATGATCCCGAGAGCGTTTTCGTAAGAAAAATCAAATACTCGATCAAACTGGCAGGGTACTTCGGGGTACACACCATAGGCTTTTTACTTCTCCCCGCGTTCTTTTTGATTGGCGTAAAGTGGTTGCAGGCAATTCTGTCTCTGCATCCGCCAGTTCCAAAGCACGCAGGTTTTATTGAGGAAGCCTCTTGGGGTATTCTTGTGTCAGGTCTTTGTGGCTGGGCGCTGTTTTATGTGTTGCCTGGGGTTCTACTGTTCATAGCGCATGTGTACAGCAGCATGTTTCACGGGCACTACTACAAAAAGGGGCCAGACGTTTTTGATGCCATACCGAACGAAGCAAGAGAAAGTTTTATGTGGCTCTCGAAGATGTCGAGCTGGCTTGTTTTTATTGGCGTTGTTTTCGTGGTACTCGGGCAGCTTTTTTTCGGCTGGCCCTCTCCTGATGTTTTAATGGATTGACCAATTATGAAAACCATACGAACTCTGACCCTCACCCTCCTGTTCGTTCTGTTTACACTTCCGGAGCAGATTTGTAGCAAGGTAGCTGAAGAAACCTGCAAATAACGGGCTATTTACGAACACCGGGGGCGGGGGGGTAGATATGGATTTTAAGTATATTCATACACATTCAGCATGAAAACTTAAACTATTAGGTATGGACGAGTGGAAAAAAGCTAAAACGCCTGAAGAGCTTTTCAGGGCCGCAGCGTTAGGTGCTATGCAAGGCCCTATCGGAGATGATGCAAAAGAGACTATAATTATGGCATTAAAAAGGTGCGGACATAAAGATATTCTTTCTGAGAGGGATGAGTTAATTATATTGACAGCGTTCATGCTCGGTTATCAGCATGCATTCGATGTTTCGCATGATAGGCATTAACCATACCCCCGTTTTTTATAGCTTACAACTCCCGCAAGTCACATACCCAGCCTGAATAGCTTCTTCTCTGCTACTGAACTTAGCTATGCAGTTCTTGCAGTTGCAGTTTTGGCGGTTCGGGCGGTGAAACTTGTGGCTCTTGATGATTCAACGGTTGATTGTCTTCGATTGTTACCGACTCACGTTTTCGATGAAATTGCCTTAGTATTGTTGCTGTATTGTTGTTCTCGGTGTAGCTGTATTCGCATAAAATGTTATCGGATATAGTCTTAAATATGTAACCCTACATTCCACCACAGAATCAACAGAGTGTCGTTTTTTTGTTCTCCAGCATGGGTTTTTATGGAAAGAAGAACTAAAACGGTGCAGATGAGGAGGATGCTGGCTATGGATTTCTTCATAATCGCTTATCTTTGCATAAATTTTTCTTTACTATTGTAGAATGTATAGTTATTCCGGATTTTTCGATATTACCGTTCCGGTTTTCTCTACCCACTGATCCAGAGAACAGTATGACTCATATGCATGATGTCAAGAAGCAGGCGAAGGATATTCTTGAAGAGACTCTTGACAGGGAGGCCGTTATTGTCCTGGCAAGGATTTCTGAAGAAATGCAGCTGCTTTTCAATGCTCATCCGGAACCGGATCACGGCGAGGTGTCCCGAATTGTGACTGGTTTTTTTCTGGAAAAAGGCAAGTCCGAGGCGTTCATAGAGGATTGGATCAATACCTCTCTTGAATACGGACGAACAAGAGGGTTGAGCGGGAGTGATCTGCCAAGAGCGATGCTTTCGGATCTTGGCGTGTTCAGGTTCATGAGTTTTCTCAAGGACAAGGGACTGACCGATGAGCAGATTACCATTGTATTGACCGGAGCCGTTCAGCAGGCGGCTTCCGGTATGGCAGAGCCCGGCGACGGAAACGGGCAGAGCTCCTGCTGAACGGAATTTTTTTATTATTTATTGATACAAAAAATATGCAAAAGACAACATTGCTTCACGAAGGCAAAGCGAAAAAAGTATTTTTGACGGGAGACAGCGATCTTGTTATACAGGAATTCAAGGACGACGCAACAGCTTTCAACAACAAGAAGAAGGGCACTATAGCCGATAAGGGCGTTGTCAATAACGCCATATCCTGCAAGCTGTTTACCATGCTTGAATCGCATGGCGTAAAGACACATCTTGTCGAGAAGCTTTCCGAACGCGATATGTTGTGCCGTCGTCTCGATATTATCAAGGTTGAAGTTGTCGTTCGTAATATTGCAGCCGGTTCTCTGGTGAGACGATATGGTTTTATCGAGGGAACGGTTCTCGATAAGCCAATTGTAGAGTTTTACCTTAAGGACGACGATCTTGACGATCCGCTGATGAACGAGTCACATGCGGTTGCTCTCGGCGTAGCGACCCTCGAGGAGCTTTCTGTGCTCAGGAACAGGGCTGAAGCGATAAATGTGGTGCTGAAAGAGTTTTTCGCCCAGCGGAAACTGAAGCTGGTTGATTTTAAACTTGAATTCGGACGGTACCATAACGAAATTCTGCTTGGTGACGAAATAAGCCCGGATACATGCCGGTTCTGGGATCTTGACACTGACGAGAAAATGGACAAAGACCGCTTTCGCTTCGATCTTGGTGGCGTCGAGGATGCTTACAGCGAAGTGCAGAGAAGAGTTCTCGAACAAGACTGAGTATCGTTTTTACGGTGGGGGCCGGTCAGATCATGCTTGATTCCATAATCGTTTATCTGCAGCACGCGGATCCTGCAGCGATCTATGTTTTTCTTTTCTGCATTGCATTTTTTGAAAACGTAGTGCCCCCGATTCCCGGGGATGTTCCCGTAGCGTTTATCGGGTATCTGATCCATCACAGTAAAATTTCCTTTTTCGTTTCGGTTTTGTGGGCCTCAGCAGGTTCGACGGCCGGATTTATGCTGGTCTATCTCCTGAGTCGTCATCTTGGGATGAAGCTTTATGCCGAAAATGGCTCACATATGCAGCATAGCTTATCCAAAAGCGTTCACCGCTTTTTTCCTCCTGCCGATATGGAGTTGTTGCGAGGCCGTTTTTCCTCTCACGGCTATCTTGCTGTACTCGCCAACCGGTTTCTTTTTGGTTCGAGAGCGGTTATTTCGGTTATGGCAGGTTTAATGCATCTGAAACCGCATCTTGTTCTGCTCGCTTCTGCGACAAGCGCAATGGCATGGAATGTACTACTGCTTTATGGAGGGCTTCTGCTTGGTCGGAACTGGCAGGAGATCGGCAAATATGCTGTGGTGTACAGTCTTCCTGTTTCTTTTCTTTTTCTTGCCCTTCTGTTTTTTTCCGTCCTGCGTTTTTTTCGAGAAAGAAAACAGAGGCATGAGTGATTTTTTTTTCTTATTTATAGCATCCGGAACCAGTTTCTTCAGTGTTTCGGATTAATTTATTATCAAGAATGTTGCTGAAATAACAATGGCAAAAGATTTAGCACTGTATCCGGCAGACAGGAAAGGCGAGCTTCTTGAACTCGCTACGATTGACGATCTGAAAACAATGGCCAGGCAGGTTCGCAGGGACATCGTCAGAATGCTTGCAATGGCCAATTCCGGTCATACAGGCGGTTCACTCGGGATGGCGGATATTTTCACCGCGTTGTATTTCAGGCTCATCAGTCACAACCCGCACGGGTTCTGGGAGCATGATGACGAAGATATGGTTTTTCTTTCGAATGGGCATATTGCCCCGGTATGGTACAGCGTGCTTGCCCGTTCAGGGTATTTCCCGCTCAGTGAACTGGGTTCGCTTCGTCAGATCAATTCCTATCTGCAGGGACATCCTGCCTCCGAGGCAAAGCTTCCCGGTATCAGGATCGCTTCGGGATCGCTTGGTCAGGGACTCTCTGCTGCTGCCGGAGCGGCTCTTGGTCTCCGTATAGACGGTCGGACGAACCGGGTATTCTGTCTCATGGGCGATGGAGAGTGCCAGGAGGGGCAGATATGGGAAGGGGCCATGAGTGCCGCGCATTACGGTCTTGGCAATTTGATCGGTATCGTCGATTATAATAATCAGCAGATCGACGGAGAGGTTGACAAGGTTATGAATATCGAACCGTTTGCCGATAAATGGAGGGCTTTCGGATGGGAAGTTTTCAGTTGTGATGGTAATGATATTGAGGATGTCATCGCGACGATCGACGGCATTCTTTCGATGACCGACCGGAAAAAGCCTTCGGTTGTGATCGCCTCGACCATAATGGGCAAGGGTGTTCCTTTCTTTGAGGGATCTATGGCCGATGGTTCGAACTGGCATGGAAAACCTCCATCGAAGGGCGATGCAGAGAAGGCTCTCTCCCTGCTTGGCGAAACCGAGTTCGGTGATTTTCCGGTCTGAGGAGTTTCGTGCAGATTCTTGCCGGAACATACAGAGGGCAGAAAATAAAGAGCTCGCCATCACGCGACATCCGGCCATGCAGCAGCAGGGTCAAGAAGTCGTTGTTCGATACTCTTGTCGCTCGAGTTGATTTTGAGGATATGGTGGTGCTCGATCTTTTTGCCGGTTTCGGCAATATGGGATTTGAATCGTTGAGCCGCGGAGCGGGTTTCGTTTATTTTGTCGACCGTCACGCCGATGCACTGAAGTCCATGCAGGATAC
This sequence comes from Pelodictyon luteolum, assembly GCA_020721225.1. Lineage (GTDB taxonomy): Bacteria > Bacteroidota > Chlorobiia > Chlorobiales > Chlorobiaceae > Chlorobium > Chlorobium luteolum_C. The sequence continues at coordinate 4,866 of DYNE01000025.1, forward strand.
AGCAACGAATCTTGGCGTATCCGAACAGGTCTCTATCGTCCGGTCCGATGTATCGGCATTTCTTCAGCGGACAGCTGAGCGTTTCGATCTTGTGTTCTGTGATCCCCCCTACAGCTGGCCTGATTACACGACGCTGATCGAAAGGATTGCCGGATCGGATATTCTTTCAGACGGCGGAATGATGCTTGTAGAGCACAGCGCCAATATTGATTTTCAAGCCTCTCCGTACTACCTGATGCAAAAGGATTACGGGATGACGAGGGTTTCATTTTTTCAGCATCAGGAGGGCAGCTTATGACACAGAAAGCCATATATCCGGGCACATTCGATCCCTTTACCAACGGGCATCTCGATGTTCTCGAACGGGCTCTGAATATTTTTCAGGAGGTAGTGGTAGTCATTGCCGACAACAGTCAGAAGCAAACCCTTTTCAGCGTCGAAGAGCGGCTCTCGATGATCCGGGAGATCATCGAGGATTATCCTGCCGTAAGCGTAGAGGTTCTGCATGACGGACTGCTTGCCGATTATGCCCGTCAGAAAGGGGCCAGGGCAATTGTTCGCGGAGTGCGTCAGGTCAAGGATTTCGAGTACGAATTTCAGATATCGCTCCTGAACCGTCATCTCTATCCGGAGGTGACCACGGTGTTTCTGATGCCTAACGTCAAGTACACCTATGTGGCTTCTTCGATTATCAAGGAGGTCGCCATGCTCGGTGGAGATGTTTCGAAATTTGTGCATTCCTCCGTTCTGAAGAGCCTTCATGGAAAACTTGAGGAATCAAAACAGCATAAACCTAACAATATATAGAATATGTCTACGACGAACGTTCCCGGTCAAGAGTATCTTACCCGCCGGGTGCTCAGTATGCAGGAGTCCCAGACCATGCGAATTACCGGTCTGGCGAATAAAATGAAAGCCGAGGGAAAAAATATTGTCAGCCTTTCGGCAGGCGAACCGGATTTCCCTACGCCCGATCATGTCAATCAGGCGGGTATCGATGCCATAAGGGCCGGTTTTACCCGTTATACAGCAAATTCCGGTATTCCCGAACTGAAAAAAGCCATCCAGGAAAAATTCCGCAGGGATAACGGTATTGAATTTCAGGAAAACCAGATTATCGTAAGCAACGGAGGCAAGCAGACCCTTGCCAACACCTTTCTTGCGCTCTGTCAGGAGGGCGATGAGGTTATAGTACCGGCTCCTTACTGGGTCAGTTTTCCCGAAATGGTCAGGCTTGCCGGTGCCGAACCGGTTATTCTGAACACGACTCTGGAGAGTGACTATAAAATCACTCCGCTCCAGCTCGAAGCGGCCATTACGCCGAGAACAAAAATTCTGGTACTGAATTCTCCATCCAACCCGACCGGTACCGTTTACAGCGAAACAGAGGTACGGGCACTCATGAAGGTTCTCGAAGGCCGGAATGTTTTTGTGCTCTCCGATGAGATGTATGATATGATCGTCTACGGCGGAGTTCGCGCTTTCTCGCCAGCCCGTATTCCGGAGATGAAGGATTGGGTTATCGTGAGCAACGGCGTATCGAAGACCTATGCCATGACAGGTTGGAGAATCGGTTTTCTTGCCGGACCGAAATGGCTGATCGACGCATGCGACAAGATCCAGTCGCAGACCACTTCGAATCCCAATGCCATTGCACAGAAAGCTGCCGTGGCCGCATTGATTGGCGATCAGCAGATTGTTGAAGAGCGTCGTCTCGAATTCGAAAAGAGGCGTGACTATATGTATGAAGCTCTGAACGGCATTCCCGGATTCAGAACGGCTCTGCCGCAGGGAGCCTTTTATATTTTCCCGTCGATCAGCGGAGTACTCGGCAAAACCTTTAACGGCGTTGTGATGAAGGATTCTGCCGACGTTGCCGAATATCTGCTGAAGGAACACTATGTGGCAACAGTTCCCGGAGATGCTTTCGGGGCTCCCGAAAACCTTCGTCTTTCCTATGCGGCATCGATTTCGGAGCTTGAAGAGGCGATAAAACGTATCCGAAAAGCCTTCCAATAAGGCTGATCTATGCTGAAAGTTCGTCGAAGCCGCCTCTATACGTTATGGTTCGGATGGTATTCGCGCCGGCAGTTCCGGCGGTATTTCAATACACTCCGGGTTTTTATGGAACCCGGAGTTCCGGAAATGGAAACAGGCATTCCGGTGATTTTTTATGGCAATCACGCCTACTGGTGGGATGGATTCTGGTCGCAACTCTGTACCGAAGAGTTTTTTCGGCAGAATCTTCATATCATCATTGAATATGAGCAGCTTAGCCGACACCGTTTTTTTACCCGTCTCGGCGCATTTTCCCTTGACCGTACCAATGCACGCAGTGCGCTGCAGACACTTGACTATGCAGCAGAATGCCTGACTTCCCCTTCGGAACGGCAGAATGCGCTCTGGATCTTTCCGCAGGGTCGTATCGAACATATCGATAAACGGCCTCTTTTTTTCTTTAATGGAACCGCCGGCATCGTTTCCCGTGTTCTTCAGAAAAGTAAAGCGATTTACCTTGTTTCAGTTGTCAGCAGGATTGAATATCTTGAAGAACAAAAACCTGAATTGCTTCTTTCGTTCAGGGCTCCGCTACTCTTGACAGGGCAGGACTTTACCTCTTCCCGTGATCTTACTTCCAGGATGCAGCAGGCAACGGAATGTCACCTGGATGCATTGATGGTAAAGGTTATGAGCCGTTCGCTGGATGGCGGATCCGTTGTGATTCAAGGGAGAGAGTCAGTCAACAGAAAGGTTGAGCGCTTCAGAAAACTGCTTGGTATGGCCGGATAGCAGGGTTGCACAAAGAAAGGAAAAGAGGGCAGTATCGCTCTGCCTTGATCTTGAATTTAATTCATCTGTTGTTATGAGTAATGTTATCTGCAGCTGCCTGCTTGGTGACAATGCAAAAGTAAGGCTCAGGTTGTCTCAGCTGCTGCACAGTGAAATTGAAGATATTTACGGTAAAATTTCGGATGATGAAGATAATCGACCCATTTGCGAGATCGAGCTTCAGGGTTGCCGTAGGGAGTTCTTTGACAATCCGGATTCATTGCCTCTTGCGGTGGGCCAACAGGTTATTGTGGCCACTGATGGCGGTTATGATTACGGCGTTGTCTATTCAACCGGTCGCATTGCCTTGAAAAAGCTGAAACTTAAAGGGCTCGATAAACCGGGTTCGGAACGTCTTGAAATACTTCGCCTTGCCGATGAACAGGATATGCTGGTTATATCGGAACTCAAGCGTCGCAAGGATGAAATTCGTGAAACATGCCTCGGCAAGGTAAAAAAGCATGATCTCGATCTGAAGCTTGTCGATGTTGAACTCCGTATGGATCAGCAGAAACTCTCCGTTTACTATACGTCTTCGCACCGGGTCGACTTTCGTTCGCTGGTACGCGACCTGGCAGGGGAGTTCAAGGCCAGAATTCAGATGGTACAGATTACGACACGTGAGGAGGCCCGTCGGGCAAATTCCTTCGGGCCCTGCGGATGTTTGTTGTGCTGTTCAAGCTGGCTGCCGAAAATCCATGCCAATCCTTTCGCTGAAAAGTCGCCGTTTGTCGAGGGAGCGAACAGCGACAGTCATGCTTTCAATATCACCGGAATCTGTAACCGTCAGAAATGTTGTCTTGGCTATTCCAAACAGGAACGTTCTCACTCGGGCGGGTTAGCTCTCCCGGCTTCTGTTCCTCCGGCAGGAAGCAAGGTTACCACTCCTTTCGGAGAAGCGGTGGTCGAAAGCATAGATCATCAGAAAAAGCTTGTCTGGCTGCGTTACGTTCGGAACGATCAGAAGCGAAAAATTCCGTTCGAGAAATGCAATATTCTTGTTGTAAAAAAATAATGCAATTGACCGGTTGTATTTTGTTGTTCAGGTAACCGAGCGCAACGATTCGACCGGTTGCTTTTTTTGTACTTTCCTGATTATCATTCATGCAGCACGTTAAAAGAACTCTCGTTACTACGGCGCTTCCATACGCCAACGGTCCGGTGCACCTGGGTCATCTTGCCGGTGTTTATCTGCCGGCTGATATTTATGTCCGGTACAAGAGGATGAAAGGGGAGGATGTCATACACATCGGAGGTTCCGATGAACACGGTGTTCCTATTACCATTACAGCTGAAAAAGAGGGTATTTCTCCCCAGGATGTCGTTGACCGCTATCACCGGATGAATAGTGAAGCGTTCCGTAAATGCGGCATTTCGTTTGATTACTATGGCAGAACATCTTCGCAAGGGCATCACGATACGGCAAAGGAGTTTTTTCTCGAGATCGAGAAAAAGGGAATTTTCAGGAGAAAGACCGAAAAGCAGTTTTTCGACGCGACTGCTGGACGCTTTCTTTCCGACCGCTACGTAACTGGGACATGCCCCATATGCGGCAATCTGGAAGCAAATGGCGACCAGTGCGAACAATGCGGCACTCATTTGAGTCCAACTGAACTGCTCAATCCTAAAAGCAAGCTATCTGACGCCATTCCTGAGTTGCGCGAAACCATGCACTGGTATTTTCCGCTCGGGCGGTTCCAAAAAGCTCTTGAAGAATATGTGGATTTGCATGACTTGCAAAAAATCTTTACCGAGAACTTCGAAAAAGAACAGTATAGCGTTTGGCGACCAAACGTTGTGAATTACACCCGCACCTGGCTTAAACAAGGATTGAATGATCGAGCTATCACTCGCGACCTCAGCTGGGGTATTGAACTACCGATATCAGATCCCGAAGCCTGCGGCAAGGTGCTCTATGTATGGTTCGATGCTGTACTCGGTTATATTTCTTTTACCCGTCAGTGGGCGGTCGAGACAGGCGATGAAAGCTTATGGAGAGCGTATTGGCAGGATCCGGAGTCGAGGATCGTTAATTTTATAGGAAAGGACAACGTTGTGTTTCATACCCTTATGTTTCCGGCTATTCTGATGGCCTGGAACGAGGGCCGTGAACACGGTATCTACAATCTGGCCGATAATGTCCCGGCTTCCGAATTCATGAACTTCGAAGGCAGGAAATTCTCTAAATCGAGGAACTATGCGGTTTATCTCGGCGAGTTCCTTGAAAAATTCCCTGCCGATACCCTGCGTTACAGCATTGCCATGAACTATCCCGAAAACAAGGATACCGATTTCAGCTGGCAGGATTTTCAGAACAGAACCAACGGCGAGCTTGCCGATACTCTCGGTAATTTTATCAAGCGCTCCATAGACTTTACAAATGCACGCTTTGATGGCGTTGTGCCTTTTGATTGTCCTCGTGATGTTATGAGAGATTTTACTGTTTTATTATCTTATGACACAGGGGCCGAAATCGACGAGCTTGGCGATAGGGTGACTCTTGATGATTTGATTGATGAAATTGGACAAGCCTATGATTGCTTCCATTTTCGTGAAGCGGTATCAAAAACCATGGACATCGCTCGCAGAGCGAACAGGTTTCTTACACAAAATGAACCATGGAAGCAAATAAAGACTGATCGTGATACTGCAGCGAAAATTATGTCTGTGTCACTCAATCTATGCAATTCTCTTTCGCTTCTTTTCTATCCGATTATTCCTGAGACGTGTAATAAAATTAGGAGTATGTTGGGTTGTCAGACAATTGAGCAGTTGCGTGAAGAGCTTAAGTCAGGCGAGTCAATCTGGGAGATGGCAAAAAACCCTTCCTTGTCCAAAGGACATAAACTTAAAGGTACTTCCGAAATTCTTTTCACAAAAATCGAGGACAAGGATATCGAGCCGGAACTGAAAAAAATTGAGCAGCTGCTTGCCGAAGCCGAAAAACGGGAAGCCGGAGCTGCTGTGGAACACACCATATTCAAACCTGTCATCGGTTTCGACGAGTTTCAGAAAGTGGACCTTCGCGCAGCCACCGTAATCAGCGCAGAAAAAGTACAAAAGGCGGCCAAGTTGCTGAAACTGCTGCTCAAGGTCGGCACTGAAACTCGCCAGGTGCTTGCAGGCATAGCACAGCACTATTCGCCCGAGGAAATGGTCGGAAAACAGGTTGTGCTTGTTGCCAATCTTGCCGAACGGACCATCAGGGGGGAGGTATCTCAGGGGATGATTCTTGCCGTAGAGGGGGCTGATGGCCGCCTTTGCGTTGTCGAACCGGTGGGTGATGAAATAAATGGCCAGCAGATACAATAAAAATTTGCAATTGTGATTTATTTACTTACATTGTGAGTACAAACATCGTGGGGTGGAGCAATTGGTAGCTCGTCGGGCTCATAACCCGAAGGTTGCAGGTTCAAGTCCTGTCCCCACCACTAAAAAAGCCGCACTTACAAGGTGCGGCTTTTTTTTATGCCATCTTTGTTCTTTTTTTTTGGATACCCTCTTACGGCAGTTATGAATTTTTCAGAAAAACAGACAGCCCCGGCAGGTTGCCGGGGCTATGAAAACAAATTATGTTTTTTTTCAACTCCTGGCTGGATAGCAGGATGGCAGCTGACAAGCCATCCTGCCTCTTCAACCTGACCCGTAACACTCAGCACGTTCTTCCGATCTCCACTCAGAACTCAGAACTAATTCCCCAATCTTCTACTGCGAAGCGATACTCCGTGATGCGACAGCGAGCATACTCCCGTTCGACCTGCGAACGATACTCCAGATCTCCGCCAACCAACTGCTCACTACCCACAATTCTCATCTTTCCATTCCCTCATCGCCTGGTACTGGATTATACGTGCATTATTGAAAGAGAATTGGAATTATGCTGTCGGTTGCAGCGACATGGCGATATTATCTTTGATCATCTCCTCGATGTTGTTGGCCGGTATGAAGAACCTGTTGAGCGGACTTTTTTCCGTTGCATTATGCAGAATGCCTCTTGCCGTGCTTGCCGTAAGGGTTGCAAGATGTCCGGCGAAATTTTTCGGCAGGATAAAAAGGCCTTTTTCTTCATCTGCAAACAGCGACCATGAATCCGGATCAAAAGCAAAGATACAGCCGGTTTCGATTGTGATAAACGGAGTCTCTTCCTGCAGAAATACGTTTTTAAACAGTACCTTAAGCAGTTTTTTTCCGGTATCGATACCGAAGTTCAAGCCCGCATTGATTTTAACAGGAAGATTTTCTTCGATGATCTCAGGTACCAGATCGATCTGCTCGGTGGTGATTTTTACAAGCGCAAAATTTACTCTGCGGGTGTGATTGTCTGACATGAATATTTGTGCAAATGGTTATTAATAAAAGAACGTGATCAAGATAGAGAATTAATAAGAAAAAATTTACCGCGAAATCAGATTCATATGATCCCGATGAGTAATGTATTGGTTCTGTATCTTTTCAGTTTCCGCTGATACCGTTTTTTTTTGTCTGGTCGCACTCAAGTTGCGGTATCTGGGTATAGCGTCCGCTTTTCAGGCCAGCTTTTATTTTTTTCAGAAGCTCTTCTCTTGTCAGCTCGTTGTTCGAAGAACGGATTTCCCTGCAGAGAGAGTAGGTGAATGCTCCATGCCAGTTCCCTTCGATACAGGCATCGGCACTGGTTTGATCTGCCTTGCACCCCGACCAGAGGATGTGCCTGACTGATTCTTCGCTGCGCTGCAAGTCGCCAAGAGTTCTGGTTCTGAGCCCCTCGACCTGCAGGAAGGCTTTCAGCGATGGCGGGGGCATATACCGGGGTTTACGGTCATGCAGCAGATCTATAGCTCTCAGACCGGTTCCGCTGTGGCAGGTATCGAGGTAAACTTCCAGCGTGACCTTAGCAGGAATTGCAGCAAAGAGGCTGTTGAGTTCATCGTCGGTGATGATATGATCGGCATGCCATCTGTCTCCGTCCTGCGCAAGATCGTATGGACAGAAAGCTTCATCGGCACTATCGGTTTCATCGCCCCCAGTATCGGGCACCTGAGTGCCGTGACTGGAAAAACTGAAAACAAGGTAATCATACTTTCCAGCGATAGCCCCATCGACCATTGCCTGCAATTTTGCCATTATTCTCTCTTTGGTAGCTTTTGCATCCGTCAGCGTAGCTACGCTGTTCCTGTTGAAGCCGAAATAGGTCGTCAACAGATTTTTCATCTCTTTCGCATCGTTGACACAGCCGTTCAGTGCGGCAGAGGGATAATGTCGGAATCGGTTTATGCCGACACATAATGCTTTTTTTGCCATGGGATTACACTTGTTTCGTTATCGAAAGGATCATTGCGTAATGAGGGCATATTCAGGAATTATGAATCTGCAGGATAATTTAAGCTACTTCTGCCGCATCATCAAAAATCGTAGCGATGTATTCGTATGGCAGGGATACGCATTGACGGCGGATGCAGGGCCCAGTTGGGAAACAGTGAGCGGATTGGTTATGTTGCGATTGTTTCATGTGCATACTAATTATAGATTTTACAGGCAAATGCAGGAGTTATCCCTTCCTTGTCCTTTCGAGCAGGATGTCGATCTTCGGGAAAAGAGTTATTACCGTATTGGCGGCAGAACGCGGTTCTTTGCAATGCCGCAGACTCTTCAACATCTTGGTGATCTTTTGCTCTGGAACCATGATCAGGATCTTCCTCTGGCTGTTATGGGCAGCGGAAGCAATATGCTTTTTTCGGATGAACCGTTTTCGGGGATCGTCGTTGCAATGGAAATGATGAACCGGATGTTCTGGGTTTCTCCGGGAGAGCTGTTCTGCGAAGCAGGGATTGAAAATACGGCTATTGCGGCTGAACTGCTTCGATGCGGCAGAGGAGGCGGGGAGTGGCTGCATATGCTGCCGGGCAGAATTGGCGGTACGATTCGCATGAATGCCCGCTGCTTTGGCGGAGAAATATCCGGAGTGACCGCTTCTGTGGTTACTATGGATATGCGAGGAAGATTACGATGGTTGCCCGGGAACGAGGTCTTTCTTGGATATAAACAGACTTCGCTGATGGCAGGCAGGGAGATCGTTGTTGCCGCACTTCTTCGTTTTCCCGTTTCAAAAGCACCCGAAGAGATTCGTGCCGAAATGGGTCGATATGAAGAAGAGCGGCTGAGAAAACATCATTTCGATTTTCCGAGCTGTGGTTCGACGTTTAAAAATAACTATGGAGCCGGACGGCCCAGCGGTCAGATTTTTGAAGAATTGGGATTCAAGGGGCAACAGGAAGGCGGCGCAGCGGTCAGCGGCTATCATGCAAATTTTATCTACAATACCGGCAAGGCATCATCATCCGATGTGCTTGCCCTCGCTGGCCGGATGAGAAAAGCTGCCAGAGACAAATCCGGCGTTGAACTGGAGCTTGAAGTCGAGTGTACAGGTATTTTCGAACGTGATCAGCTGAATGCCTGCGGTGTGCCGTTTGTTCCTGCAGATGCCGATAGTGGCAAAGGTTGGGCCGGGTTGCTCAGGAGTCCAGGTCAGGATAGTTCACGATCAGATTCAAATAGTGTATTTCCCCAAACGCTCCTGCATGGATACCTGACCGGATATTTCGGGGATAACGGTTCTTTTCCTCCCGGTATATCGGTTCATGTCGAACAGTTACACTCTATAGCTTATGCGGAAAGCAATCCGCTCATGCCGTTTCTGCGATGGACCACCCGTGCCGATTCGGAACCTTTTTCTGCTGACCGGTCCAGGGTTGTCGGAGCGCCGCCCTCCGGAATCTTTGTCGATGAACTCTGGAGATTTCCTGTCTCGGAGTTGTTTATCGGTTATGGCGTAAGGGTAGCGGGATATCTTGAATTTGAGATGCGCCCTTCCGGCGACTGGGTCGCATTGCGGTTCAATGACCGTCGCATTCGCGAAGCGGGTTTTGCCGTTCTTTCATCTGAATCATGGAGGGGAGACGTTGATCGTTTTGCCGACAGAGATGGTTTCGGTATGACGTTTTCGTTTCGGCTGCTCTACCCTTTTCTTGAAAAAAACAGGCTCTCCCTGCAGTGTTGTGCCTCTCTTGGAGATCAACGTTACGGACTTTTTCCCTGGTGGAAAACGGCTTCCGAAACACCTGATTTTCATCAACCTGATCGTTTTCTGCGGGTAAGGCTCACTTCATAAACGGGTGTCAGCTGTGTGAATCCAGGATGTTTCGTACATTAACCGATACAACTGTTGTTCGTCTGATTGCGTTATCTTTACTCAGTACCACGTTATGCCGAAACGTCCCGTTTTGTTGTTTTCACTCTTTTTTCTGGTTTTCCAGCTTCAGGCATGCGAACTTTTTTTCGGAAAAACCGTTGAAGGTCGACTCGATATGGAGGTTGCGCTCAGGGGATTTTCGCTCGAGAGCGGTCTGGATATGGATAACCGGAATTTTATTATTCATGACGGAGTTGCCTATGAACTGGTTTTTCTGCCCGATACAAAGCTGAAAAATATTACAGCCTCAACAGATGGCGTCGCGGTTCCTGTCCCTGCTGAGCTGGGCAAAGTGAAGCTTGAACCGGGAGGAATGTACAGAGTTAAAGGCAAAGTCGAAACGACCGGCGACCGGTTCGATACGTTTCCGGTCGAGATGATGCATCTTCGTTCGATCGAATACCTTGGTTCAGGAGATGGCGGATTGCATATCAGGTTTTAGAGGCCTGCCGCGCGACAGAACGAGAAAAGGCGCCTGGAGAATGCGCCTTTTTTCTCAAGAGAAAACAAGCCAGAGTTTACGGTTACAGATCTCCGGCCGGCATGCGTGATACCTCTGCAGCAGTAAAGACCGGTCCTTCCTTGCAGATGTAGACCGAACCGACATTGCATCTGCCGCATTTGCCGACGCCGCATTTCATTCGGTTTTCAAGAGTTGTATAAACATTCTCTTCATTGAACCCGAGTTTGCCCAGCGAGATCAGGGTGAACTTGATCATGATCGGTGGTCCGCACAGCACTGCGATGCAGTTTTCCGCTGAAGGTGCCGCCTGTTCGAGAATGGAAGGTACAAATCCTATCCGGTGCTGCCAGTCAGGGGATTCTCCTCCCGGATCGACGGTCAGAACCAGTTCGATATCACTGCGGTTCTGCCACTCTTCGAGCTCATGTTTGTAAACGAGGTCCGCAACGGTTCTCGCTCCGTAAACAATGGTTATCTTGCCGAATTTATCCCTCTGATCCAGGCACGACCAGATAACGCTTCGGGTAGGAGGAAGCGCAATTCCTCCGGCTATGAAAAGCAGGTTTTTACCGTAGAAATCCTCGATAGGGAAGCGGTTTCCGTATGGGCCGCGATAGGTAACCAGATCACCGATTTCAGCGCTTGCAAGCGCTGCTGTAACCCTTCCTGACTGGCGGAAAGTGCACTCGATGTATTCGTTACGGGTTTCAGGACTGGCAACGCAGAAGGTACTTTCACCTTCGCCATAGATGCCGTAAAGCCCGAACATTCCCGTACGGTAGCGCTGTTTGAACTGCTCGTGGTCAGCCGGGTTCTGAAATTCGAGCCTCAATGTTTTAACACCGGGAGCTTCGTCGCGTTTTGCAACGATTTTCATGATTGCCGGCTTGTAGATGTTCTGCCGGCCGTTCTGTGTGTTGTCTGTCACTGCGATAATTTTGTTATCTCTTGTAAGGTTTCTATAATGCCCATGTCAACCGGACACTCGCGGGTACATCGACCGCAACCGCTGCAGCTGTTCAGATTGAATTTGCCGGGAAAATAGTTGAATTTGTGCATAATGCGCTGACGCCATCTTGCCGACTGTGTCGAGCGGGGATTACGGCCCGAAGTGTGCATAGTGAAGAGCGCAAATGAGCAGCTGTCCCAGTTTTTTCTGCGGATTCCCGTGTAGGTATCTCCCTCATCCTGAAAATCGAAACAGTGGCAGGTCGGGCAGAGGAAAGTACAGGTGCCGCATCCGATGCAACGCATCGAAATCTCTTTCCAGAAATGGCTTTCAAAATTTTCCGGGTTCTGCAGCCACTCACGGCAGAGATCAAGATCGAATTTTATCGGGACATCCGCCAGCGCGGCCGTTTGTGCCGGAGATTCTTCGAGCAGTGCCTCGATGCGGCTGAACGCTTCACGCCCCCGATCGGTCAGCTCCTCAACCTGCCATCCTCTATTGTCGCCGAGCGGACGGAGCAGAATATCGGAACCCTGTGTGCTGTCCGGAGCGAGTTTCAGGGAGGTGCACATGCAGAATTCATCCGCAGCCGTACAGGCTATCGTGACGATGACGGTTTCGTTTCTGCGTTTGAACCAGTAGGTATCCTGGTAATCCCAGCCGAAAAGGGGATCGTCGATGGCCATTGCCGATGCATCGCACGCTCTGGCGCCAAAAATAATTCTCTGCCGTCCGGGAGGGAGATACTCTTCAGTATCGATCTTCTGTTTACTGATTCGGTAGCTGAACATCGGTTCCGTCTGCGGAAAGAAGAGGTCTTTGAGTGTTCTGTCAGGAAGAATGATTCCCAGATCGAGTTCGCCGGCTTTTTTGACCGTGGCGTACTGAGAAATATTGTTTTTTCTGACAGGGCCGACTACATCGAAACCTGCGGCATGCCATCTGGTCAGGCAGTCGTCGAGTTTATCGCGTAAGAGAATTTTTGTCATACGGGTTACTTAGAGGATAAAGGTCTCGGGATCGTCCTTTTTGAAACTGGCCAGCACTGGTTCCTGGTTCTGGTTCATGCCTGAGAAGTGGTCGAATGCATCGAGCACCTCATTGGCCATTCTCCGGTTTATGAGACGGAGAGGAATATTGACCGGACAGGCCCGGTCACATCCGCCGCATTCAACACAGCGGCCTGAAAGGTGGAATGCTCTGACCAGGTTCCATTCGAAATTTCCAAGGGTGTGGGAGGAAGTATGAACCCATTGCGGTTGATTGTTATCGACGATGCATCTTTTGCAGTAACACATCGGGCAGACCTGACGGCACGCATAGCATTTGATGCATTTTTCGAATTCCGCCTGCCAGAAGGCAAAGCGCTCCTGCGGGGTCATGGCTTCGATTTTATCGACAAGCGCCTGTTCTTTTTCGGAGGTTGTCCTGTTCTCCTTCAGGGCGGTCATCAGGGAGGTAAAGTCACTTGCCTGAGTGCCTTGCAGGCCACTTACGGTACCGTTTTCTTCAGTAAAACCGAGAATGACGATCTGGTCGGGATCGAGCTGGGATTCGGCGGCAAGGATATTGACGCTTCTGATTCCCTCGGGCTTCAGAAAAATTCCGATTTTCTTTTTGTCGCTCAGAAGGCCTTCGTTTACCAGATATCCCGACAGGTTTGCGTCGCATGCCGCATCGACATGGAACAGGGCGGCATCGTCGGCTGTGCGGGCAAACAGAGCCCTTCTTCTGTCGGGCGTCGAGCCCGATCCGTAGCCGATCACAAGCTTCACTTCGCCTGATGAAAGCAGTTCTGCGGCTTTTTTTCTGTACTGTTCCTGTATACTCATTGCTGTAGATAAAAATTAAAGCGAAACCGGAGCTTCGGTCTCATGGATCATCGCCTTGTATTGTTCGAACGGGCCGAGTTTGCGGATGTCTTCGGTCAGGCTACTGATGAGTTCAGCGAATTTTACCCCTTCGGCGGCGCTGATCCAGGAGAAGCGGATCCGTTCGAGAGGAATGCCGGTAAAGTTCAGAAGGGCCCGGAAGACCGTCCACCGGCGCCGTGCGTGGTAGTTGCCGTGGGTGAAGTGGCAGTCGCCCGGATGACAGCCACTCACAAGCACGCCGTCCGCACCTTTCTGCAGAGCTTTGAGAATGAACATCGGGCTGATTCTTCCCGTGCAGGGAAGTCGCACCATGCGGATGTTCGGGGGATATTTCAGCCGGCTGGTGCCGGCAAGATCCGCTCCTGCATAGGTGCAGTAGGTGCAGACAAACGCGACGATTTTCGGTTCGAATGGTTTACTCATACGTTCGGTTTATTGATTCTTTTGTCTCCGCTTCTATAGCCCCATGACTTCGGCGAATATCTGTTTTTCGGTAAATCCAGCCAGGTCGATGCTGTTCGATCGGCAGAAGGTTACGCAGGTGCCGCATCCCTGGCAGAGGCCGGGATTGATAAAGGCGACCTGTTTGATGAGCTCTCCCGAACGGCTGAGAATATCTTTTTTTTCGATGGCATTGTAAGGACAGGCCAGAGCGCAGCCCCAGCAGCCGGAACAGGTAGATTCGTTGTTGATCGCTATGACCGGTTCGCGTTCGAGCTGATCGCGGCTGAAGAGGCCGATTACCTTGCTGGCGCAGGCCGATGCCTGGGAAACCGAGTCAGGAATATCTTTCGGCGACTGGCATGCGCCGGCAAGAAAAATTCCGGCCGTTGCGGTTTCAACCGGACGGAGTTTGAGGTGGGCTTCATTATAAAAGCCGTACTCATCGCATCCGATACCGACAACCTTTGCGAACTCCCTTGCATCCGGCTGCGGGGTTATGGCCGTAGCAAGCACAACCATATCGGCTGCAATTTCAACGGGTTTACCGAGCAGGGTATCGACGCCCCGCACCATCAGCTTTCCGTTTTCCAGCCAGACTTTGCTGACCCGGCCTCTCATATAGGCGGCTTCATCCTCTTCAATCGCCCGGCGGGTAAACTCGTCGTACCCTTTTCCGGCCGCCCTTATATCCATATAGAAAACATGGGCTTTTCCGCCGTGAACCTTGTGGGCATAGAGCATGGCGTGCTTGGCCGTGTACATACAGCAGATTTTCGAGCAGTATTTTACCCCTTTCGAGGGATCCCGCGATCCGGCACACTGGATAAAAACAATGGTTTGAGGTTCCTTGCCGTCGGATGGCCGCAGAATTTTTCCTGCGGTAGGGCCGCTGGCAGAGGCAAGGCGTTCAAACTGAAGGCCGGTGATCACATCGGCATATTTCCCGTAACCGTACTCGCCGTACATGGCGGTATTCTGAATCTGAAAACCGGTCGCCACGACAATGGCTCCTATTTCCAGGTCGAGGAACTCGTCCTGCATTTCGAAATTTATGGCGTTCGTCTCGCAGACCTTCTGACACACCTTGCACTTGCCGTTTTTGAAAAAGGTGCAGTGTTCCTTGTCGATAACCGGTATGTTCGGCACCGCCTGGGCAAAAGGCGTATAGATCGCCGGCCGTTTGCCAAGAGCGCAATCGAATTCATCGCTGATTTTCTTCTGCGGGCACTTCTGGATGCAGTCTCCGCATCCGGTACAGGCTTTCATATCCACATATCGGGATTTCTGGCGGATTCTGACCTTGAAATTGCCTATGAACCCTTCTACCTGTTCGATTTCCGAATAGGTCAGCAGGCGGATTTTCGGATGCTGGGCAGCCTCAACCATTCGCGGTGTCATGATGCACTGCGAGCAGTCAAGCGTAGGGAAGGTTTCGGAAAGCTGTGCCATATGGCCGCCAAGCGATGGTTCCCGTTCGACAAGCACCACCTCCTGACCGGCATTGGCGATGTCGAGTGCGGCCTGAATACCGGCGATACCACCTCCAATAACAAGGGCTCGCTTCGTTACCGGGACTTCTATAGGCTGCAGTTCGTTGTTCAGCTTGACCTTTTCGATAAGCGAACGGGTGATTTCGATGGCCTTTTCAGTAGCCATATCCTGATCGGTGTGTACCCATGAGCACTGTTCCCGGATATTGGCGATTTCGCACAGGTAGGGATTCAGTCCGGCTTCGGCGCAGGCTTTGCGGAATGTGGCCTCGTGCATTCTCGGTGAACATGCGGCAACCACAACTCCCGTAAGATTGTGTTCCCTGATGGCTTTTTTCACGTTCTCCTGACCGGGATCGGAGCAGAAATACTTGTACTCGACTGAAACCGATACGCCGGGATGGTCGTTCATGGCCGAAGTGAGTCGGGTACAGTCGATTTTTGCGCCGATGTTTTCGCCGCAATGACAGATAAAAACGCCTATTTTTGCCATTCTTTCATGATTTGGTAGATCGTCGGGCCAGGCAGCAACGCCGCTTGGTTGTTTCAACAAGGCAAGACTGTGCCTCTGAAAACCGCAACGGTTGTATCCGTTTACCGGTTCAGTGTTTCACTGAAAAAAAATCCGTTCTGTTCACGGGAACAGACTGAAATCAAAGAGAGACGGCAGGCGTTCTTTCTCTGTATTGTCGGAGATCTCTGATACAGGCGAGAATGCCCTCAAGAGCGTCCGGACAGAACGGGAGAGCGGAATCGCTCCCTTGCTGCAGGAGAGTATTGCATCGGTCTCTCCGGTTACCGGTTAATGAGCAGGTCAAGTGCCGGAACGAAATGTTTTCCTACAGCAACCTCTGCAGGATCGGCACCGCAGGCTACAGCAACAAGTTCCGAAATATAATAAACCGGCATGGCATCTATATCATTATACCGTTTTCTCATACCCTCTTGCCGCATATCAAGATTCGCATGGCAGAGCGGGCAGGCCACAACAAATGCCTTTGCGCCGTTTACCGATGCATTTCTCGCTATGCTGTGCGTAAGATCCTCGACCATCTCCTGCTGGGCGAGCGTCAACCCTGCTCCGCAGCATTCGATTTTGAATGCCCAATCAACGGGGTTGCCTCCCAGCGTGGTGACGACCTGTTCCATTTTAACCGGATTCTCGGGATCATCAAAACTCATGGCATCCATAGGCCTTACGAGCAGACATCCGTAATAACAGGCCAGGCTGAGATTTTTGAGCGGGCGTTTCACCCGTTTAGCAAGCTCGTCATCACCGTAACCCTCGAGGAGTTGAGTGACTCCGATGAACTCTGCTCTGCCGGTCGGCTCGATGCCGGTTGTGCTTTTCACCTCATTGCGGAGCTCTTCCGATTCGATAAGTGCCTTGCGGGTGGTTACCTGCCTGTTCTGGCATGCGGCGCACGGCGCAAGTACGTAGTCCATCCCGGCCGCGTCTGCAAGAGCCTGATTGCGGGCCGGAAGCAGGAGCGCGAGCCGGTGACTTGTCGCGTGAGCCGACGTCGCACCGCAGCAGTTCCAGTCGGGAATTTCCTGCAGGTGAATATCGAGGAACTCACACATTTTCCGCACTGAAATATCATACTCTTTGGCCGTACCGTTCAGTGAGCATCCGGGGTAATATCCGATGGTCTGTCCCGGTTTTATGGCTGGGGGGAGTTGGGGGGAAAAACTGATCTTTTTCGGCTTTCTTGCCGCAACACTGGTATGTGCGTCCTTTTCGGCAAGTTCGAAGATTTTCTCGATCTGATTTTTCGCGCTGACACCTTCTTTTCCGCTGAATGAGGTGAGCGGATTGATTTTCCCATCACGGATCATTTTAATGCCGGATGAGGCATCCTGAAGAAAGGTGCGCGTCCTCAACTTGTAGCTATTGACCAGAGAAAGCTCCTGCAACCGTCCATGTTTGCGGATGTTGTTCAGAAACGAGGTATGAAAGGCTGTAACCAGTTTTTTCGAGCGGTCTTCGGAAACAATGCCGGTTTTGATGGCAAGCTCCCTGAGCGCATCCATCGTTGCTGCAATATCCATGTTCTGGGGGCATCTTGACGTACAGGTCTGGCATCCGACGCAATACCACAGAGCATTGCTTCGCATGGCCTCTTCGAGGTATCCCGCCTGGACAAGACGCATGATCTTCGTGGGAGGGTTATCCATAAAGGCCCCCGCCGGACATCCTGCCGTACATTTACCGCACTGATAACAGCAGTTGTAGTCATTTCCCGTATGTTGACTTATCTGCAGCTTGAATGCATCATTGGAGGAGATATTGAGTTTTGACACCGGGTTACTGATTAGCATGTTGAGGAGCGGAATTCAAAACGACACAAACGTAACATTGTAAGGAAAAAATAAATAAAGTCCAATTTGTAGAATAAGCTGATTTTGATAATAGCCGGCTTTTCTGACGCGGGGGATATTGTGGCAGTGACTTTCGTGTTCTATATTTCCCGAAAAAAACAGCCTCGTTCCAAATATTGTCAATTTTTAAACAATTACAATCATTTTTATGCTTAAAGAGTTCAGAGAATTTGTCCTGCGCGGCAATGTGGCCGATATGGCAGTCGGTATCATTATCGGTGGTGCTTTCGGAGCTATCGTCAATACCCTTGTTTCAGACGTGCTCATGCCGCCGCTTGGTCTCCTGATCGGGGGGATCGATTTTTCGAATTTCTATCTGGTGCTCAAGGAGGGCTCAGCTCCGGCTCCATATGCGGCTCTTGCCGAAGCAAAAGCCGCCGGGGCGGTCACCGTAAACTACGGCATTTTCCTTAACGCCCTTATCAGCTTTCTGATCATGGCGTTTGCGGTATTCCTGCTTATCAAGTCCCTTACCTCGTTACGCGGCAAACCTGAACCTTCCGCGCCGTCGCCGGTCGTGAAAGAGTGTCCCTATTGCTGCAGCGCCATTCCTGTCAAGGCATCCCGTTGTCCGGAGTGTACATCCCGGCTTGAAAAATAAAATAACCGCAGTATGGATATAAGTCTCTTTTTGCTTATGATATTGCAACGCATACAGTTTTTTTGCAGATGAATTATTTCAGAACCTGATTATGTTTGATGAAATCCAGTTTGACAAGATAAAGAGGCTTCCAAAGTATGTTTTCGCCGCCGTGAATGAGCTGAAAATGGCTGAACGGAGGGCTGGAGAGGACGTTATCGATTTTTCGATGGGCAATCCTGACGGCCCTACACCGCAGCATATCGTTGACAAGCTGGTGGAGAGCATAAATAAACCGAGAACCCACGGTTATTCCGTGTCCAAGGGCATTTACAAGCTGAGGGGGGCCGTTGGCAGCTGGTATCGGCGAAAGTACAATGTCGATCTCGATCTTGACCGCGAGGTGGTTGTTACCATGGGATCAAAGGAGGGGTATGTTCATCTTGTTCAGGCAATCACCAACCCCGGCGATCTTGCAATGGTGCCCGATCCCTGCTACCCGATTCACTCACAGGCGTTTATCCTTGCCGGAGGCAATGTTCACCGGTTGAAACTGGAGATGCTCGAAGACTACCGTCTCGATGAAGATGCTTTTTTCAACAATATCGAAACCGCTCTCAGGGAGTCCTCTCCGAAGCCGAAATATCTTGTGGTGAACTTTCCCAACAATCCCACCACGGCCACGGTAGATATCTCCTTTTATGAACGTCTGGTCGAACTTGCCAGGAAAGAGCGTTTCTACATCATCAGCGACATTGCATATGCCGAGATAACCTTTGACGGCTATGTCACGCCCTCCGTTCTTCAGGTTCCGGGAGCGAAGGATGTTGCCGTTGAAAGTTACACCCTTTCGAAAACCTACAACATGGCCGGCTGGAGAGTCGGGTTCATGGTCGGCAACGCCAAACTCATAGGAGCCCTTGAAAAGATCAAGAGTTGGCTCGATTATGGCACGTTTACGCCTATCCAGGTGGCTTCAACCATTGCGCTTACCGACGACCAGAGCTGTGTGGCGGAGATATGCGACGTTTATCGCCGTCGTCGCGACGTGATGATCAAAAGCTTCGATAATGCCGGATGGGAGATACTGCCGCCGAGGGCAAGTATGTTCGTCTGGGCACGCATTCCCGAACACCTCAGGAGCATGGGCAGTCTGGAATTCAGCAAGAAACTGCTTACGGAAGGCAAGGTCGCGGTCAGTCCCGGCATCGGTTTTGGAGCCTATGGCGATGAATATGTCCGCGTCGCCATGATTGAAAACGAAGAGCGTATCCGTCAGGCCGCCAGAAATATCAGGAAGTTCCTGAAAAACAGCGAATCCTGATTTCTGCACAACGTTTTCCCTGGACCTGCTCCTCTGCCTGGATGGGCAGGTCGAAGGTCTTATTCCTCCAGAGAAAAAATTTCCTGCACAGCGGCAGGTATGGCATCGAGGATGTCGTTTGCCGATACCAGGCTGGATATGTCATTTGCCAGATCTCCGGCTCTGCCGTGAAACCATGCTGCCGCTGCTGCCGCGTCGAGAATGGCAGCCCCTTTTGCAGCAATCGCTGCAATCATGCCGGCCAGGATATCTCCTGAACCGGCGGTAGAAAGCGCTTCAGTGCCAGAGTCGTTGAGCATAAGCCCCTCGTTGCCGCCCACAATCAGCGTAGGATGACCCTTGAGCAGAAGATTGACCCTGTTTTGCCGTGCAAAATCAGTGGCAAGCACAAGCGCGTTCCGAGCGATATCGTCAGCCGGAAGGCCGCAAAGCCGGCTGAATTCTCCGTAATGCGGCGTAAGTATGGTATTGGCGAAATCGATTCCGGATGCAGGCAGGGCGGTGCCGGAAAGGGCAAAGAGCGCATCGGCGTCGAGCACGAGTTTACACCCTGTTATCTCGGGTTTACGGAGCAGCTCCCTTATGAAATCTACGGTTTCCGGATCCCTGCCAAGTCCGCATCCGATCAGCACGGCATCCGCCCATCCGGCTTTTTCGAGGATGGCATCCATCTCCTGGGCGATGACGATAGCTTCCGGCGCATACGCGTGCAGCACGCCCGCACCGGCGATGGGGATGGCTGCACAGACGTACCCGGCTCCTGTTTTTAGTGCGGCTTTAACGGCAAGCATTGCCGCGCCAAGCATCGAGGCGTTATCGGATTGCGATCCGGCGATAATGAGTACCTTTCCGCTCAGGTGCTTGGCGCCCTCAGGCTCTCTCAGAGTAAAATGTTCCGCGGCAAACTCTTTATCGGTCAAACGGCAGGCTGAGGGATCGATCAGAAATTCCGGGATAGATATTTCGGCAATACGGACCTCACCGCAGTGACGGGGACCGTCATTGAAAAAAAATCCCGTTTTCAGAAAAGCCATGGAAACCGTCATATCGGCAAGAACGCACCTTTCGGAGGTAACGCCGGAGGTCGCATCGAGACCTGATGGAATATCGAGAGCTATGAGTGGCGAACCGGTACGCTCATGGATGTCGTTCAGCAGATCGATACCTTCGCGAAGCGGAGAGGAGAGCTGTCGGCGGAGTTTCAGTCCGGTTCCGAGTATCGCATCGATAAGAGCGTCATAGTGTATCTCCCGGACGAAAGGCAGAGCCTCGGCGTGACCATGAAAGATACGCAGCCGCCCGGTCAGGGATTGGTAGTCATCGAGGATGTCAAGTGCGTTGCGGTTGATCGGGGATAAATCCGTTTCGGGGTAGAGCAGCAGAATATCGACCTGCGCTCCATGGTTCAGCAGATGACGGGCAAGTACCAGGCCGTCGCCGCAGTTGTTGCCCTTGCCGCATACCAAAAGAAAACCGATGCCGTCGATACCTTCTTTTTCGAAAAGTTCCCTGACGAGATCCGATGTACGGGCTCCGGCAAGCTCCATAAGCCGTATCGTTCCGATATGGAGATCGTCTATAGCGGCACTGTCTGCTCTCGCCATTTCTGCCGCGGTAACTACTGGAAGCATGATCTTTTTCTCCTCCGCAGAAAAAAAAGTTATCGGGAATCGCCCATCATTGCCGCAACAACCGGTAAACCGGTTGCTGCGGCAATGATGACTCGATCGTGTCGGATTTACAGTTCGTCGAGATGCAGGGCCTGTTCGAGCGCATTGAAATACGCATCGACAAGTTCTTCGTTTGTAAAGGAGAGCGCGGTTCGGCCGTTGATGGCTATTGTCGCACTCTTTTCGGTTACCTTGCCGATAACCCGTACCGGTACATTGAAAAGCACGGCTTCTTCTATGACCTCTTTGGCTGATTCCGGCGCAATGCTCACCAGCACCCGTCCCTGAGCTTCGGAGAAGAGCTGCTGCTGGATATGGAAAGGATGGATCGCGGCATTTTCAATGTCGATGTCAAAACCGAGCGACTTGTCTGTATTCATAATGGCTTTCTCGGCAAGAGCCACAAGCAATCCGCCATCGGAAATGTCGTGAGCCGAATGAAGCAGTTTTTTCGATGCCAGAGCCACAAGCAGTTCCTGAAGGTTTTTTTCATGCCGGAGATCGATATCCGGAGCATCCTGTCCCGGCGTATCGTACTGCATGACCAGATATTCCGAACCATCAAGGGAAAGTTCGGGATCGCCGAACAACAGAATCGCGTCGCCGACATGCTGATAGGTTGATTCCACAACCGTGTCGATATCGTCGAGCAGTCCGATCATACCGATGGTCGGGGTGGGGTAGATGGAGGTGCGTTCGCCTCCGATCGAAGTTTCATTATAAAAGCTTACATTTCCTCCGGTTACCGGAGTATTGAAGGCCCTGCAGGCTTCGCCCATTCCTTCTACGGATGTTTTGAACTGAAAATAGACATCCGGTTTGTAGGGGTTGCCGAAGTTCAGGCAGTTCGTAATGGCCAGAGGTTTGGCCCCTGAGCAGGCAATGTTTCTCGCGCACTCGGCGACGGCGATTTTCCC
Source organism: Pelodictyon luteolum (assembly GCA_020721225.1). Classification (GTDB taxonomy): domain Bacteria; phylum Bacteroidota; class Chlorobiia; order Chlorobiales; family Chlorobiaceae; genus Chlorobium; species Chlorobium luteolum_C. Next base: position 27,016 of record DYNE01000025.1, read on the forward strand.
CCCCTTAAGCGGGTTAAGGTAAACGTAACGGGCGTTGCAGTCGGTTTTCATGGCAAGGCCTTTCCTTGATCCTTTCACCCGTATCACGGCTGCGTCGGATGTCCCGGTCGGGGTAATGGTGTTGGTCTGAACCATGGAGTCGTACTGTCGGTAAACCCACTGCTTGCTGGCTATGCTTGGCCGTGAAAGCAGGGCAAGCGAGAGCGCGTGCAGGTCGAGACGTTCGTCGGCGATCAGTTCGGCAACCGGCGTTGCCGGCTTTTTTTCCACAGCATCCCTGATATAGACCGGAGCCCCGCCGCCAAGCACCAGCGATTCGGCCGGAATTTCGGCAACGACCCGGCCATGCTGCCTCACCCTGATCTGATTGTCGGAGGTAACGGTTCCGATTACGACGGCCTGTACATCCCATTTGCGGTACACATCGATAACCCGTTCCTCGAAACCTTTTTCCGCTACGATAAGCATTCTCTCCTGTGATTCGGAAAGCATGATTTCATAAGCGCTCATACCTGCTTCGCGAGCCGGAACCAGATCCAGGTCGATGTCTATGCCGCCGCGGCCGGTTTTTTCAATTCCCCGTGCGCTCATCTCCGAAGTCGAACTGGTCAGGCCGGCTGCGCCCATATCCTGCAGTCCGACGACATAGCCGGTGGCGATAGCTTCGAGCGTAGCTTCAAGCAGCAGTTTTTCTGCAAAAGGATCGCCAACCTGCACGCTTGGCCGCTTGTCTTCGGAAGCTTCGCTGAGATCTTCTGAAGCGAATGTCGCTCCGTGAATGCCGTCCCGTCCGGTTGACGATCCAACGATCAGTACCGGATTGCCTTCGCCTTTTGCCGTCGCGCTGACGGTTTTATGGTGTTCGACAATTCCTACCGACATGGCGTTGACCAGGGGATTTCCGGTATAACACTCTTCGAAGTAGATTTCACCTCCCACAGTCGGCACGCCGAACGAGTTCCCGTAATCGCCGATTCCACGCACAACGCCGTCAACAAGGTAGCGGACCCTGGGGTCTTTGGGTGAGCCGAAACGCAGAGAGTTCAGGGATGCGACAGGTCTTGCTCCCATAGTGAAAATATCGCGATGGATGCCACCCACTCCGGTTGCCGCGCCCTGATAGGGCTCGACGGCGGACGGGTGGTTATGCGATTCTATCTTGAAGGCGACGGCAAGGTTGTCGCCAATATCCACAAGACCGGCATTCTCCTCGCCGGCTCCGGTCAGCAGCGCGCCGCCGTCTCTCGGCAGCGTTTTCAGAACGGCGATAGAGTTTTTGTAACTGCAATGTTCCGACCACATGACCGAGAATATGCCAAGCTCGGTGAACGTCGGGGTTCTCTTGAGAATATCGAGGATTTTCTGATACTCTTCGGCATTCAGGCCATGCTCAAGGGCAAGCTGCAGGGTGACTTCTGGTTCAGTGAGTTTCATAGGGAACGATGAACGTTACAGGATGGTCATGGCTGCTGGCCGTGACAGTTTTTATATTTTTTTCCGCTGCCGCAGGGGCACAGGTCGTTACGCCCTGGTTTTTTTTCGGCTATGACCGTTTGCGGTACACTCTCTCCTGCATTATCCGCATTCGAGCCGGTCGACTCCTCGATATGCTGATAGATGCTTTCCGCGGCCTGATGCTGCGCAACAAGTTTTTCCTGTCGAAGCGCCTCCTTTTTCTGGCGTGCTTCTATTTCGCGGGCTTCGTCGGGATTGACCGGAAAAAGTTTGAAGGCCAACGAAAGTGTTTCGAGTTCTATCTCCTGCAAAAGAACGACGAACAGGCGGAAAGCCTCCTGCTTGTATTCCAGCAGAGGATCTTTCTGGCCATAGGCCCGCAGGTTTATGCCTTCCCGCAGAGAGTCGATCTCTCTCAGATGTTCCCTCCACTTTTTATCGATGACGCTAAGCACGGCATATTTTTCAATCTGTCCCATGATCTCTTCGGGAATTTCCTTTTCCTTGCGCGAGTAGAAGGCAAGGGCGGTCTCATAGAGTTTGTCGGCAATGCCTTTTGTGCCTTCACGGTCAAACAGGCCGCTTTCAGGCCGGAACTCGACCGAAAGTTCCCTGAGCAGGCGTTCTTCAAGTTCTTCAGGATCGAACGCCTTTTCATATTTTTTGACCACCATATCGCAGTAATCTCTGAGCAGATCGAAAATATCGCTGGTCAGACGCTCTTTCTGAAGGCCGTTTTTTCTTCTTGTATAGATAACGTCACGCTGCTGATTGAGCACATCGTCATATTCAAGAAGACGTTTCCGGATGGCAAAGTTCTGCTCCTCCACCTTTTTCTGGGCTCTTTCAATCGATTTGGTGATCATGGTGTGCTCGATGACGTCACCCTCTTCATGTCCAAGGCGGTCCATGACCGAAATAACCCGGTCGGAACCGAACAGACGCATCAGTTCATCTTCAAGCGAAACAAAAAAGACCGATTCTCCGGGATCACCCTGACGTCCCGCACGTCCGCGGAGCTGCCGGTCAATACGGCGTGATTCATGCCGTTCCGAACCGAGAATGAAGAGTCCGCCAAGTTCCCGGACGCCGGAACCGAGCTTGATGTCGGTGCCTCGTCCGGCCATGTTCGTGGCAATGGTGACCGCTCCTTTCTGGCCGGCTGCGGCAACGATTTCAGCTTCCCGGTCATGCTGTTTTGCGTTCAGTACGCTGTGCGCTATGCGTTTGCCGCGCAGCATTCTCGAAAGGGTTTCCGACACCTCGACGCTTGCGGTTCCCACAAGTACCGGCTGCCCCTTTTTCTGCAGTTCTTCGACCTTCTCGACAACTGCATTGTACTTTTCACGTCTGGTCTTGTAAACCAGATCGTCCATATCCTTGCGCACGATCGGTCTGTTGGTTGGAATAACCACTACATCGAGCTTGTAAATCTCGTAGAATTCCGAGGCTTCGGTTTCGGCTGTACCGGTCATGCCGGCAAGCTTTTTATAAAGGCGGAAGAAGTTCTGTATGGTGATGGTCGCCATGGTCTGTGTTTCGCCTTCGATCCTGACATTTTCCTTGGCTTCGATAGCCTGATGCAGACCGTCACTGTAGCGTCGTCCCGGCAGAATTCGTCCTGTAAATTCGTCGACAATCATCACCTTTCCCTCCTGGACGACATATTCGTCGTCGCGCTCGAAAAGCGAGAATGCCTTGAGCAGCTGGCTGATGTTGTGCAGCCTTTCGGAACGATCGGCAAAGAGCCGGTAAACCGCATCCTTCTGTTTGACTTTCTCTGCGGCGGAGAGCGAGGTATTGCTCTCTATAATGGCAATCTCCGACCCGACATCAGGAAGGAGAAAGATGTCGCTGTCCTGATGGCTCAGGCGGCTGAGAAAATCCCGCCCCTTATCGGTCAGATCGATAGTGCCGGCTTTTTCATCAACGGCGTAAAAGAGTTCGTCATCGACCTCGTGCATGCGACTGGCATTGTCCTTGAGAAACTCGTTTTCCGTGCCCTGCACCAGCTTTGCCAGACCCTGCTGCGAGAGCATCTTGATGAAACGGCTATTTTTTGGCTGGCCCCTTTTGACTCTCAGGAGTGCAAGCCCGGCATCGAAATCGCCCGGTTTCGTTTTAAGAATTTTTTCCGCATCGGTCAGATACGATGCCACGAGCTGCTGCTGGTTGCGGACAAGCTGATCGATCCATGGCTTGATTTCCTGAAACTTGCTGTTGTCGGCATTGGGTACCGGACCGGAAATAATCAGCGGGGTTCTGGCTTCATCGATCAGGACGCTGTCCACCTCATCGACAATGGCGAAATAGAAATCGCGCTGCACCATCTCTTCGACGCTGCTTGCCATGTTATCGCGGAGATAGTCAAAACCGAATTCGTTATTGGTGCCGTACGTAATATCGCACCGATACTGCTCACGGCGTTCGAACGGGTGCATGGTGTTGAGAATGACGCCTACGCTCAGGCCGTGATACTCGAATACCGGCGTCATCCACTCTTTGTCGCGCTGGGCCAGATAGTCGTTCACCGTAACGACATGCACGCCGCGGCCGGTCAACGCATTGAGAAATATCGGAAGGGTAGAGACAAGGGTTTTACCTTCACCGGTAGCCATTTCGGATATGCGGCCTGAATGGAGTACCATGCCGCCGATAAGCTGCACGTCGTAAGGTACCATATCCCATGTCATGTCATGCCCCATCACTGTGTAAACATGCCCTTTCAAACGGCGGCAGGTGTCTTTTACCAGGGCGAATGTATCCGGAAGAATTCCTTCGAGCACCGATACGGTTGCTTTTTCATACTCCTCAGAAAGGGTATCGAGTTCGTCGTTGATCCTGTCGGCCTCTTCAAGTGAAATATCCGGGGTGCTGAGCTTTGAGAGCAGTTCCTGTTTTTTCTCCTCCAGAGGGCGCAAGGCACCGCGAACCGTACTGCGCAACTGAAGCCCCTTTTCCTTTAATCCGTCGTCAGAAAGCGATTGAAAGGAGAGTTGCAGCTCGTTGATACGCTGGATAACCGGCTGTATTTTCTTTATGTCCTTATCGTGCTTTGATCCGAATATCTTCTCAAAAATTTTCAGCATTCTTTTTAGTCGTTCGAACTTGTGTTTGGACAGGTTAAAAACCGTATAGATAATTGTTTTCTAAGGTATTGAATTACCTACTGAGAAAAAAGATGTCATCAAGAAAAAAAGCAGGGGAGCGGGCCTTTCCGATAATCGCTTTTTAACCGATTATTCCTTTAGATTCAATACAAATATGCTGTTATTACCCGCCAATCCTGAAATTTCTCCCATTTTAATATAATATACGCCCGTTTTGAACGGTGAAACCGGATGATCAGGACGCCAATTCGTTAACAACCTCTTCCTCCCGTCCCTCAGAACTCGTAGCACTTAAAACATAGCACGTAACACGATCTTTAAACCAGGACGCCAATTCGTGCAAATCAGTGAAAATCCGCGGGCAGAAAAAGGAGTATCGCTTTGCGGGAGTATCGGTCGGGTACGACCGGGAGTATCATTCGTTCCGCGAATAGGAGTGTCGCGGGTCGCGCGGCATAAAATTATGTGCTTTTTTCAACTCCTGGCTGGGTAGCTGGATGGCTGACAAGCCATCCAGCCTCTTCAACCTGACCCGTAACACTCAGCACGTTTTTCCGATCTCCACTCAGAACTCAGAACCAGGAACCAATTTCCCAATCTTCTACCGCGAAGCGATACTCCGGCAATGCGAAGCGAGCTATACTCCGCGATGCGACAGCGAGCATACTCCCGAGCACGAAGTGCCCGATACTCCATTGTCAACGTAACACGAATAACAAGATCTTCCCATCCATCGACGCATTGCTGTGGATCATGTGTGCCTGAATGAATTGGAATTACGGGAAGCGGATCAGCCGGTTTCTTCGTCCGATCACCGTAATACGCCTTCGCCGTGATCTCTGTACGGAAAAGTGAATCATGCCGTTTTGAGACGCTTGACTTTTCTGCGCCAGCAATGAAAGAGCAGATGACCGGCATAACCGGCCAGTTCCGGCCTGAGGATGGTGCGCACCTCATCCTGAAGCCTGAGATAGTTTTTTTCCGTCAACGACATGGAGGCTCTTCGGATGCCGAACCATTCCCCCAGATACTGGCGTACATGGGTGTCGATAGGAAATGCATCGAAACGATCGAGACTGAACAGTGCGATGCAGTCGGCGATTTTCGGACCTATGCCGTCATATTCGCAGAGTGTCGCTCTGATCCTGTCAAGGGAGAGCGATTGTACCCCGAGGGTTGAAAAGTCAAGCGCTCCATTCGCCGCCGCGGCAGCGACACGCCTGATGTTGAGGGCTCTCCGGTAATTGTTGTTGGTGCAGGCCTGCAGCGACGACACAGAAGCTTCGGCGAGAATCTCCGGTTTCGGGAAGCGGTAAAGCCGGTGTTTTTGTCCCATGAACTCGATGGTACAGGGAGCGCCAAACTTCTCGCAAAGCATGGCAATCTGCCGACGTATCAGCGCCATGCCGATTCCCTGGGCACACATGAAGGTTATGGTTGTTTCAAACGGATCCTGACGGAGCAGCTTCAATCCCGAATACTCCTTCAACAGCTTTGCGATGACAGGAAACTGTTTTATAAAGTAATCATCAAACAGTTTTTGGTTGTCGATATCCAGTGTAAAAAAAGCCGATAGAGCCTCTGAAACAGGGATACCTCGTATGGATTCATTCGATGTATAAATATATATACTTCCATTATCAAGCTGATGTATAACTATCGGAATTCCTTGAATTACAGATACAAAACATTTCTCCATAAATGGGATACGGTTCCATAAAAAAGATTGACCGCTGTAAAGAGATTCTTCAATAAGTATAGGGCTTATGACCTGTAATGATGATCGATTAATCAGCAAAATGATGTCGTTATTATCCAATGTTATCATACTTGTGATTAATAAAAATAATTTGTATAATTTAGTTTAAATACTTTTAATATAACAAAATAAATTAACTTATCTAAAAATAGTTTATGTTTATTAGTTGCGGTTATTGTGTTTGATAATTTTCATTTTTTGTTGGTAAATAAATTTATTATAAAAATTATATTTTTATATATCAGTGCATTTATTTACTGATATAGCCTGATATTTTTGTGCTTGAATCAAATAATAAATCAAGATTTTTTTTAAATAAATTCAGGTATAAATATTTATAAATTCTTTTTGATCATTCTGTCATAATTTATGAATATCATTATAAACTGCTATATAACGCTTTATTATATAAGAAATTATAGTTTTTAATCTTGTTGATGATGGGTCTGTAACCGGATTGACAGGAGGGATAATCAAGAGCTTATCAGGGCGATTGATGATGCTGAAATCGTTTTAAAACAATCGGTTACAGAGGTTATATGTATGTTTGAATAACGGATGCGCATGGCCGGTTTCGTGTATCGGAAATGAAAGGGCGCCTTTCAGAAATTCCTGAACGGTTTGTGTTGATAGGGAGTGGGTTTTCCGGCGAAAAAACCGGAATCAGGCAGAGAGATATGCGCCTGGATATTTTCCTCGATATGGTTGAATCCGGCTGCGGATATTTCAACCCCACAGAACGGGCGACACAGCCCGCTCAGCTCTTTTAGCTCATTCCGGCAGACCCGGGACGGGCAGCTTCACGGCATCATATGATTTGGAAACGCTCAATAATAAAGGTTTTTGCATCATCAGGCGCGCGTGATGCGCTGCCAGGGCATGAATGCCTGTTCTTATTCCATTTCCAATACAACTATGCAGTTATATTGTCCGCGACAATCCTGAAATTCCTTGCCATTAAACAATGAAAAAGGAGTATCGCTTCGCGGGAGTATCGGTCGGGTATGACCGGGAATATCATTCGCTCCGCGAATGGGAGTATCGCGCGCCGCGCGGCATAAAATTATGTTCTTTTATCAACTCCAGGCCGGATAGCTGGATGGCGGGACAACAAAACAGCACGTTTTTTCGATCTCCACTCAGAACTTAGGGGTTTGGAAAATACTGATATACCTATTATAATGTTTTCATA
>DYNE01000067.1 GCA_020721225.1 Pelodictyon luteolum
AGATATTCTCGTCGACTCGTTTTCGGAAATCAGAATTTATAGAGGTTCCCTTAAAAGAATAACAGTACAACAACGCACAATGAAAAAACCTTTCAATGTCGTAAGGAAGGCTGGAACCGCATCGGTTTCCGCTTTTCTGGGGGTCTTGCTGCATGCGCCAAAAGCGATGGCAAGCTAGGCCGATCTGGTATTGCCGGATTTACACTCGGTACCTTTTCTGGGTGGTATTCCCGGTGACACGCTCCTTTTGTGGGGCCTTGCTATCTGTCTGTTCGGTATGGTTTTCGGAGCCATTCAGTACATGGGCATCAGAAAGCTTCCTGTTCACAGCGCCATGCGCGAGATCAGCGAACTGATCTATGCCACCTGCAAAACCTACCTGATTACCCAGGGCAAGTTTATTCTCATTCTCTGGGTGCTTATCGGCGCCATCATTGTCGCTTACTTCGGCTGGCTGCGCCAGATGGAGACCGTAAAGGTGCTTTCCATTCTTCTTGCAAGTCTTATCGGTATTCTCGGAAGCTACACGGTTGCCTGGTTCGGCATGAGGATCAACACCTTCGCCAACTCGAGGACCGCGTTTGCAAGTCTCGGCGGAAAACCCTTTCCAACATACGCCATACCGCTCCGGGCCGGCATGAGCATCGGCATGCTGCTTATCAGCATCGAGCTTTTCGTCATGCTTGTCATTCTTCTCTTTGTGCCTGCCGACTTTGCCGGACCATGCTTTATCGGGTTCGCTATCGGTGAGTCTCTCGGTGCTTCGGTGCTCCGCATCGCCGGCGGCATCTTCACCAAGATTGCCGACATCGGTTCCGATCTCATGAAAATCGTCTTCAAGATCAAGGAAGATGACGCCCGTAACCCCGGCGTCATTGCCGACTGTGCCGGCGACAATGCCGGAGACTCTGTCGGTCCCACGGCTGACGGTTTCGAAACCTACGGCGTAACCGGCGTGGCTCTCATCTCCTTTATCCTGCTGGCCATCAAGGCTCCTGAAGTCCAGATCATGCTGCTTGTCTGGATCTTCGCCATGCGTCTGGTCATGATTCTTGCCAGTGCGTTCTCCTACTGGACCAATGACGCCATCGCCAAGATGAAATACAGCAATGCCGACGAGATGAACTTTGAAAAACCGCTGATCACTCTTGTCTGGCTTACCTCCATCGTTTCGATCATTCTTACCTACATCGCATCCTACTACCTGATCAGTACGCTCGGCGACGGCACCATGTGGTGGAAGCTCGCTTCGATCATCACCTGTGGCACTATTGCCGGTGCGCTCATTCCTGAACTGGTGAACCGCTTCACCTCCACCGAGTGCGCCCATGTCCGCAACGTCGTACAGTGCTCCAAAGAGGGCGGTGCTGCACTGAACATTCTTTCCGGTCTTGTCGCAGGAAACTTCAGCGCCTACTGGATGGGCCTTGCCATTGTTGTTCTGATGGCCGGCGCCTACGGGCTCAGCACTCTCGGACTCAGTACCCTGGGCCTGACTCCCGAGCTGATTGCCGCACAGGGGATCCTTACCGTAGGACTTGACAAGGTGATCATGCTTGCTCCTTCCGTTTTCGCTTTCGGTCTTGTGGCTTTCGGTTTCCTCAGCATGGGACCGGTCACCATCGCGGTCGACTCCTATGGCCCGGTTACCGATAACGCACAGTCGGTCTATGAGCTTTCGCTCATCGAAACGCTCCCGAACATCAAACAGAGCATCCAGAGCGAATTCGGATTTCAGCCTGATTTCACCAATGCGAAAAGATACCTTGAAGCCAACGACGGCGCAGGCAACACCTTCAAGGCGACCGCCAAACCGGTGCTGATCGGTACCGCAGTGGTCGGTTCGACGACCATGATCTTCTCGATCATCATGATTCTGACCAGCGGCCTTGCCGATTCGGCGGCCATTGCAAAGCTGTCGATTCTTTCACCGCCGTTCCTGCTCGGTCTCATGATGGGCGGTGCGGTGATCTACTGGTTCACCGGCGCATCGATCAATGCCGTGACCACAGGCGCTTACTACGCCGTCGAGTTCATCAAGAAGAACATCAGGCTTGACAGCGGAGCTGAAAAAGCATCCGTAGAGGACAGCAAGAAGGTTGTGGAAATCTGCACGAAGTTTGCGCAGAAAGGTATGGTCAATCTCTTTCTGACCGTATTTTTCACTACGCTTGCTTTCGCCTGTCTCGATTCATTCTTCTTTATCGGCTACCTGATCTCGATCGCGCTGTTCGGTCTCTACCAGGCGATCTTCATGGCCAATGCCGGCGGCGCGTGGGACAATGCGAAGAAACTTGTTGAAACCGAACTCAATGCCAAAGGCACCGAGTTGCATGATGCATCCATTGTTGGTGATACGGTCGGCGATCCGTTCAAGGACACCTCTTCGGTTGCCCTCAATCCGATCATCAAGTTCACCACGCTCTTCGGCCTGCTTGCCATCGAGCTTGCCATCGAGCTTGCTCCCCAGCTCGCGCTCTCCCTGGCAGCAGTATTCTTTGCGCTCTCTCTGGTTTTCGTGCACCGCTCCTTCTTTTCGATGAGGATCAAGGTGGACGAACACTGAAGAACAGCTTTTTCCGGTAGTGCCGAAGCCGGAAAGCGGCCTTTTCGGGCAAGTGAGCCGCCACAGTGCGGCTCCTTTTTTTAACCGGTAACCCTTTAATCACGTGAACCCGTCAAAAGTAGTACGTGATCGACTCGGAAAGCTGACCGATCTGCCGAACATCGGCAAGGTCGTCGCCAAAGATCTCAATCTGATCGGTATTTCCATGCCGGAACAACTTGTCGGGCGTTGTCCTCTGGAGATGTACCGCGATCTCTGCGAGATGACGGATACTCTCCAGGATCCCTGCGTGATCGATGTATTCATGTCCGTGACGAGCTTTATGGCAGGTAACGATGCGCAGCCCTGGTGGCATTTTACCGCAGAGCGCAAGCGCCTGCTCGCCGGAGCATCCCGGCATAGAAGCGACAGAAAAGAAGACGCATGATCGTCAGCGCAAGCCGGAGAACGGATATTCCGGCCTTTTACGGCCATTGGCTGCTGAATCGGCTGAAAGCCGGCGAAGTGCAGGTGCGCAATCCCATGCAATCGAAACAGGTGAGCCGTATTATCCTTACGCCGGAACATATCGATGCTCTGGTGTTCTGGACCAAAAATCCGGAACCGTTTCTGGCCCTGCTTCCGGAAATCGATACCATGGGGTACTTTTTTTATTTTCTCTTTACCCTCACCCCGTACGACTTCCGGCTGGAACCGGCCGTACCCCGGAGAGATGAGCGTATCGAGGTTTTTCGAAAACTCTCTTCTCTCGTCGGCAGGGAACGGGTTGTCTGGCGTTATGATCCGGTGGTCCTGACCGAAACCATGAACGCTCCATGGCATGCCTCTTCATTTGCGCTTCTTGCCGAGGCACTTGACGGTTATACGGAACGCTGCATTATCAGTTTTCTGGATGATTACCGCAAAATCAGAAACCGGATGCGGGATATCGGCTATTTCATTCCCGGTGTCGGGGAAATGGAGGAGCTTGCCGTAAGGTTTTCCGGAACGGCAGGCAAGCATGGGATCGGCCTCTATACCTGCGGCCACGATATCGATCTGTCGTATTGCGGCATCATGCACAGCCGATGCATCGACCGTGAGCTGATCGAGCGCATAAGCGGTCGCAAACTGACAGGAACAAGAAAAGATCGGGGACAGCGAAGAGCGTGCGGCTGTGCCGAAAGCCGCGATATCGGCTGCTATGACACCTGCATGCACGGTTGCCGTTACTGTTATGCGGTATCGAATCGTGCCGGGGCAAGAACTGCTGCACTCTATGATCCATCATCTCCGATGCTTTGCGATTCGCTTCGGGAAGGCGACCTTATTACAGGCGTTCCGCTTCGCAAACGAATGGCCGCTGATCGTTTTTAGATTCTAATTGTCAATAATGAAAAAAGCGGAAATTTATGTGATTATACATTGATTTTCTGTTTGAAATAAGTGCAATTATGCGTATATATAGCGTATGAACACAGGGGAATCAACTACCTCGCCGCAAGCAGCGGGGTATAAATTCATAAGAAGATTATTCTTTCACGAAGCAAGCTTCGGGGAATTTGACCCTCAGTGATTAAGCACAATGGGCTTACGTTTCTGACGGATTTGGCTTTTTCAGGCACCTCCGTTTGAGCAGGATGAAGCTGTTTGACTAATTTGACGATATCCCCCGAATAGGCGATTACGGTTATGAAAATAAAACAGGATAGAACGGTCTATTTCCGTGAAGATGGCTTATGGGTAAATCAGTTGAACATGGATCCATGGACGGCAACGCATCATGCAACAAAAGATGATGCGCTGTTTGCCGCAAGAGAGATGCTCAAAACCGACGGAGGTGGAGAATTGACGCTGCTTTCTGTCGATGGAGCTGTAGAGTTTCTGGAGTCGGTTTCTTCCTGACAAGAACGCAGCTCCATCAGTGTTTGCGTGTTACCTTAGATATGAGCGTATTACCGCAACTACCTGTTCCACATCCTTATTCCTCTGTGCATCACTGAGTTCAACCGAAACGAGGTGATCCCGGATATGACCTTCAAGTACCTCGGTCATCAATCCTGAAACCGCTCCTCTGATTGCGGCGATCTGCTGCAGGATGCCGGAGCAATCCGCTCCAGCGTCCAGCGCTTTTTCCAGCGCTTCGGTCTGACCCTTGATCCTGCGGATTCTGGTCAGCAGCTTTTTTTTATCCTTTTTGGTGTGCGGCATTGTTTTCGTATGTTGAATAAACTATACTGGAGTATAGTATAATAAATATCTTTCTTTTGAAAGTTTTTTACCGGGATATGCAGCATAATCATCTTTTTCATGAAGGAAATCCGGACGGAGAGAGAAACACCCGTCTTGCCGTTCTTCTGACGTTTGCCGCAATGGTCGCAGAGATTGCCGGAGGCTGGGTGTTCAATTCTATGGCACTGCTTGCCGACGGCTGGCACATGAGCTCCCATGTGCTCGCTCTCGGTCTGTCCATAGCGGCGTACAGGGCGGCAAAATATTTCGCCCGGGATGTACGGTTTGCGTTCGGTACCTGGAAAATCGAGGTGCTTGCCGGTTATACCAGTGCCATTTTTCTGGTTTTTATTGCTGTTCTTATGTTTTATGAGTCTTTCATGCGCCTTTTTGACCCTGTGCCGGTGCAGTACGAGCAGGCTATTATCGTAGCGGTTGCCGGTCTTGCCGTCAATCTTGCATGCGCATGGCTGTTGCAGGGCGATCACTCGCACTCGCAACATCATAGACATGAGCGGCACCATACTGATCTGAACCTGCGTTCTGCCTACATTCATGTACTTACCGACGCGGTTACCTCGTTGTTTGCTCTTGTCGCTTTGTTCGGCGGGAAATACTGGCAGCTGAAGCAGCTCGATCCGTTGATGGGCATTGCCGGTTCGGCAGTTGTGGCTGTTTGGGCTTATGGTCTTCTGCGCGACAGCGCCAGAGTGCTGCTTGATGCCGAGATGGATGCGCCAGTGGTGGAAGAGGTCCGTGCGGTTATTGCCGCGGATGGCATGGGAGCGGAAATAACCGATCTGCACGTCTGGCGTGTGGGCGGAGGCAAATATGCCTGCATTCTCTCTCTCGATGTTCATCGGGAGGTTGGTCCGGAGTATTACAAACGAATTCTTGCGGTCCATGAGGAGCTGGTTCATATTACTGTTGAAGTAAACAGGAAGGTGAAACGGGAAAACAGGTGAACGTGTTTTCTCAATGGTGGGTTACCAATACCGGAATGCTATCTCTGCACAGAGTTCTTTTACGGTATTTCTCCCCGCTGGCGAGATATGAATTCGGAACAGTCTTTATCCTTATGAGGCCGGTCAGTTTTTTGGAAAGGAGTGATGGGTGCTTTTATCGTTTTTTGGCACGTTCAACATCGACTTTGAGCAGCAACGGAAGATGATCGGAGTATCCGCCCTTGTATTTTCCCTTATGGTAGGTTGAGTAAGGCCTGTTGGCTGATCGGGCGAGCATGTTCGGAAAAAAATAACATCTGAATGCATTATGGGGGATGGAGAGTCCTTTCTGTTGAAGCATGCCGCACGAGAGCAGAATCTGATCGATCCGTTCCCAATTATTTCGATAAGAGTAGCTCCCGATACCAGAGTAGTCGCTCCAGCAGTTATAGAGCAGTTCGGAGCAGGCTCGACGAACCTTTGTCGCATCGCCGGATGAGCCGAGCACCTGTTTGATCGACCGGTTTTCGGGTTCATCGTTGAAATCGCCCATAATGATAAGGTCGGTTGTCGCATCAGTGCGGCGAAGGCTGTCAACGATATGACGGGCGGTTTTTGCTGCCGTTATACGTTTCTGTTCGGTCCACTCCTTGTCGAACGCTCTGGATGGCCAGTGGTTGAGCATGACATGGAACGGGTGTCCTCCTGCAGAAAAACCGGTAATGATGATGTGTCTGGTTGGCTTGTCGTTTCCGACAGGCACCCGGTAAGATTTCAATGAGGTCAGCCTTACGGTTTGCGGGTTGAATGCCAGAGCGATATCGATACCTCGTTTGTCGGGCGATTCAACATATATGGTTTTGTATGTCGAGTTCCCGATTTCCCTGAGCGAACCTGCAAAAACCGTTCGGTTTTCTGTCTCTGCAAATGCAAGGATATCGGGGTAGCGTCGATATTCCGGTTGGGTATTGATGCTGTCAAGCACCTGTTTAATGCGGAGTCTCTTGAGAGCGAGTTTTTTTTGTGTCCAATGGTTTCTTCCTTCCGGAGTGAACTCCTCATCATCGACGTCAGGGTCATTATGGGTATCGAATAAATTCTCAACATTCCACCACAGAATCAATAGTTCTTTTCCTTCCTTTACGTAATCCTTTCTATTATTAGCTGTTAAACCTGATTTGAGAGCGCTTTCTTTCTGATATTTTGTTGTTATTTGTGGTTTATTTGTTGCTGATTTGCTACTTTGAAGAGGTAACAACAAAAAAAGCAACAAGAAAAGGGCGGTTTTTGGGCGTTTTCGGCTATCAGTAAAGTCTCTAAGTGACTGATATAAATTGATTTGCTGACGTTCCATTTTGTTGCTTTTCCATAAGGTCAAACAGGGAAAGAGCATGGACGTTTCATCCGTACACTTGCGGAAGCGGAAGCAGGGTAAGAGCGGGCGCATAAGCCTGTATCTTGAGTTTTACAAGGGCGCGGTTACACAGCCTGACGGGAAAGCGAAGGTTCTCAGGGATTACGAATACCTGAACCTGTACCTTGACGACAAGCCGAGAACAGCGGCGGAAAAAGAGCATAACAAGAATATACTTGAGCTTGCCAAGTCGATCAAGGCAAAGCGGGAACTTGAGATCAAAAACGACCAGTACGGTTTTGATGCAGGGGTAAAGAATAAGGCCTTGTTTCTCACTTATTTCAAGGCTGAAGCGGAGAAGAAGGCTACTCCTGACGATCCGGGAAACTGGACAAGCACGCTGAAACACCTTACCGGCTTTGTCGAGAAGCGGTACTCTTCGAGAATCACCTTCCGGGAGATCGATAAGGCGTTTTGCGAAGGGTTCAAAGACTATCTCCGGGATGAGGCGACAACGAGAACAGGGAAAGGGCTCTCTTCAGCGTCTCAGGGTGCTTATTACGGGAAGTTCAAGGCTTGCTTGAATAAGGCGATAAAGGACGGAATCCTGTCCGTTGACCCTGCGAAGGGCGTGGCGCGTCCAAAGATCGTTTCACACAAGCGGGAATACCTGACCTTCGACGAACTTCAGGCAATGGCTAAGGCTGAGTGCCGGAACCCTACGTTGAAGCGGATGTTCCTGTTCTCTTGCCTGACCGGTTTACGCTTTTCTGATTGCCATAAGCTAACCTGGGGTGAAGTGGAACAGTACGGCGACGGATGGCGTATCGTGTTTCACCAGCAGAAAACGAAAGGGCTTCAGTACCTCGACATTTCAAAACAGGCGCGGGAGCTTATGGGGAAGCAGGGCGCGCCTGATGACCGGGTGTTCTTCGCTATAAGCGCCTATTCGGCTTACCTGAGCATCGTTCTCCGGGAATGGGCTTTGAAGGCAGGCATTACAAAGCACCTGACGTTTCATTCTGGCCGTCATACCTTCGCTGTGTTGCAGCTTGAGAACGGAACGGACATTTACACCCTGAGCAGACTATTAGGACACAGAGAGATAGAGGTCACAGCTATCTATGCCGATATTCTGGACAAGACGAGGCGGGAGGCTGCCAACAGGATACCCGAGCTTACCTTTTGAAGAGCGCACACGTTTTTTAAGGTTGGCCGTACCTCTCGCCGGACACTTTGAAGCGGGTGTGAGGTGCGGCCACACCACGCGGGGGAGGGTAGGGGGGGCACCCCCACCCCTGCCATCCATTGGCCACCCCCCTCCCTCACTCTATATCCCTCCACCGGGCAAAACCTTATTTTTTCCGAAAAAGTCTTTTTGAGAGGAAAGCCGGGCATTTCGCTCGGCTTTTTTGTTGGAGGTCAAAAAATAAATTTCCTCTCGTTTTAGCCTCGTGTTAAAAGCTCAAAATGATTTAAGTGATGGAAATACAGCGGCTTGAGATAAAAAACAGTTGCATCTAACCGAAGATAGTTGTACCTATAAGAAGCACACCGACCCGAACCGTTTGATGGTCAAGGATTCTCGAAGTGCAGGTTTGTCTTATAGCTCCCCGGCGATTCTCCCAAAAGGGACCGCCGACCAGAGAAAGGCAAAGACCGTTTTCCGAGAATCCAGAAACCAAACGGTTTTATGAAAACAAACACTTCACCCTGTCCGCCCGCCGTCGAACATAAATATCTCGACTCCAAAGGGCTCGTTGCCTTTCTGCAAGTCTACGCGGGTTACACCCTCTCGCGCTCTTCTCTTTATCAGCTCACGATGGACCCGCCCAAAATCCCCCATACCAAGGGGCCGGGAGGGCGGCTGCTTTTTGAAATTGCAGTTATCAAACGGTGGGTCGATAATGGCGGTAAGCTCGAATCGAAAGGGGGCGCCGATGACCGATAACCTGACAGAGATCAACGCCCGTCTGGAGCGTATCGAAGGGCTTCTTGTTGCGAACAAGAGCGTCCTGAACATGCGGGAGGCCACACTTCTGACCGGCCTGTCACTCTCTCACCTCTACAAGCTCACCAGCACGAACGGAATCCCATGCTATAAGCCGACGGGCAAGGCGATCTACTTCAATCGTGAAGAGCTTGAAGCGTGGATGCTTCGAGGCCGCAAGGCAACGGCTGAAGAAATCGAAACAGCGGCATGCACTCACGTAACTATGAAAAAAGGGGTTAAGTAATATGACCACAAAAAAAGAAAGCCCCACCGGGCAAGAGGTGGAGCTTCAGAAGGAAACACAGACAAGTAATATCGGGGCTGATGATCTAACACCACAAGATACAAACTCCCCCCTTACGACGCAACTACAATTTGCCGAATACCTCACTGGTCTTGCGCCGGAGGGAGAGACGCTTCTTGTCGTGCAGCAGAAGCCGGTTGTGAAGAACGGTCAGCCTGTGCTGCATGGAGACGGGAGCCAGAAGTATGTGTGGATTCCCCAGCTTCCCGAGAAGCCGATGAAGGCAGGACAGGCATGGTATGCCAACACCGGCAGCTTCATCCTCGACCGGATGCAGGAGCGGCTGTCAGCCTCGAAGCACAACTGCACGCACGTGCTCTGCCTTGTCTTGGACGATATCGGAACCAAGAGCAAGGTTCCTCCGCTTGAACCGACATGGATTGTTGAGACCTCGCCGGCCAATCACCAGTACGGCTACACCTTCTCGGAACAGCCGACAAAAGAGGCTCCTCGCTGTTTCAAGTGGGTGATGATATCAGAAGCGTATATTGTG
>DYNE01000068.1 GCA_020721225.1 Pelodictyon luteolum
TGTACTGTAATGAGTTACTGTTTTTTATTATGGGGAACTTCGGCCTAAATAACAGAAGGCTTTCATGTTTGCTCGAATAAAACATCTGGCCGTTACCAGTACCTGCAACTGGCGACAAACCGCAAAAAACAGGGCAAGACAAAACAACAGGTGAACATGCTATATTTTGGGCGTCTGGATGCGGAATGTGAAAGAGGTGCGGGATAAAGTAATGTCCGGTATGGCTCCTTGTCTGGAGGTATACCCTGAAAACGATCTTCTGAAAGATCCATCACCCCTTGCGGTCAAAGAGGTTTTCGTTGAAGAACGGCGCCACATTCTCTGCCAGAACTTTCGTCAGGCAAAAAAAATAAAGCCACTCATGTAGCAATGATTGCTGCGTTGACGGAGCGAGTCAAAAGCAAACCGCAACGCACCGATATCAGGCAGAAAAAACCTGCTGTTGGCAGTAAATTCACCGGATGAACAACATGCGATCCCGCTCCTTCACGTGACCGATCCGATAGTACTGCGAAAACCAGGGCTTCTCTCCCTGTACCGGCGGTTTTGCCAGACGGAGAGTCTCCAATGCGCCCGGCTCTTTCACTTTAACACGAAAATGAAAATGATCGAACAGGCGCAGTGCCTCTATCGCATAGGCGATTGCAACCTTGCGATCTTCGATGCGGATCAGATTGTCGCCATTGGACTTCTCGCCGCCGGCCGCCATGTTCGATGACCCTGTATAAACAATCGGACGGGCACCATTGAAGTCCGTCACGAGAAACTTGTGGTGCACCATGTTCGAATGCCCGGTTGTATGACCCGACCACTCGGATCTGAAAGGCTCGGGAGCATTTTCTGCCAGACAGGCAAAGGGAAGCAAACCGCGCGATCCATCCGGCTTGTTCACGGTCAGACCGCTCACACGCTGAGCGACACCGTATGAAAACAGGGTGCGATTCATCAATTCGTCGAGCGCCTCGCGAACGTCGCCGGAAAGCTGGTTGAGAAAGACAATCGAGTACAGCACCGAGCTTTCGGCATTCTCGATCGCTTCCGCGATCGGGGTCAGCGGCAAAGCGCTGTCCGAATGGGGCGAAAAGCAGAGCGAAACCTTTGAATCGGGTTTATCGCGAACAACCCACCACTGCCGGGAAAGCTCGTTCTGACGAAACGTTTTCGGCGACGTCCAGTATGCGTCGAACAACTCGCCGTATTTGGCTGCGACCACCGGATCATCGAACAGAAGCGCGTTATTCGCCTGAATATACAGGCCTCGCAATGAGAAGTTCGTCGAACCGGTCAAGACGCGTACAGCCATCCGTTTCTGCGGACAATCAGCACCTTGTTGTGCTGCTGCCGGCCGAAGTGCATGCGTCTGATCGTTGCACCAGCGGCAGCAAGACGATTAGCGGTGATTGTCTCCGCGCTGGATTCCTCGCCCTGGGTGTCATGATCGTCGATTATTGCCCGCACCCGGCCATGCAACGCTTCGATGCGTCTGAGCACATCAGGCTCCTTGCTCTCGTAAATGAGAGCATCGAGCGTGAGCGAGGGATCAGCGGCAACCTGATCGAGCAGATCGATAATCAGTCGGCGTGCTTCGAATCCAAGCCAATCGTAATGCTTTTCGAAGGGCGCCATATCGTGATCGAGACTAACTGCGTCGGAAGAGCCTGGTACCGGAAGGATTCCCTCTTCGTTGTTAAAGCGTCCGGCATATGCCTGTGAGGATGCGAACCCTCGGGTAAAACCAACATTCAGAAATCCGTCGATTGTTGTGGGTTCGAGTGAGATGGAATTTTCAACCTGGGGCCCGTTACGCAATGTTCCGTCAGCGTTCATATAACAAGCTGTGACACGATACCGGAACTCACCCTTTTTAACCTCTGTCGGCACGTGAATCCAGCGGAATTTCTGAAATGGCGCTTCGGTTGAACGAAACAGACGCGGACTTTCCGGGTCGGGCGAATATTCAAAATGCAACCGGTTTTTCAGTGCTCCCCAATGGTCAGAACCTGGATACCTGACCTCGATCGAAAACCCGACAAAGTCGTCAGACGCCATCGACTGGTCGAGGTCGAACGCCAGCAGCGCAACGCCTTCACCCCGATAAAGCTTGAACGCAAGTCCTCCTGCTGCCGTCCTGCTTTCGAATTCAGTAGACATGATCGCACCCCCTGATTATTCGTTAACACCCTATCGAGCAATCACTTCCTGACTTTTCCCCCAATAACCGAAAGAACACAACGAGTAAATCACGCCCATCCCCCCGGTATATGTTCAGCCTCCGTTACTGCATTATAACGCTATCCGGAGACATTTCATCCGAACTGCCGTTCGAAATCACCGGCAAGTCTGGCCAAACGATCGAGGGTATCGTGGCCGATGCGAAGATCGACCTGCTCGAATTCGCGGTAGAGTGTATCAAGCTCCTCAGAGGTCAAGAGCTTGTTGGTCATGGGGAACAGCAGATAATCCTCTTTCCAGATGTGGCCGGGATAAAAGAGCGGCAATACCCCCAAGACTACTGATCAATCCTATGTATGCTTCGGGCTCATTCCTTGCATATGCTTCGGCAGATTCCGCGAGTCGCCTGACCAGCGTCCTTCCTGAAACGTGATCGGCGACGAGAGAGCCGATCGGGCATCCCTGCATCGGCACACCCTTCTCTCCGAGCGCCGGAAACAGCAGATCCTCTTCCTTGCCGTGATGGCATTTGTCGGCATAGATCCGCATGAACTGTACGATACCCTGCAGAATATCCGGCTTGATGATGTCGCCCTCCTCGAGCCTCCCGGCAAGCACCGGGGTAATGCCGACAATCCGGGCAATGACCCGGTGTTCGGCTTCAAGCATTTCCGTTGGACTGTTCATGGCTGCCTCCCTGTCAGGAGTTGATGAATGAGACACGATTGCAGGAACTCTCTTCTCCATAATTACAAGTATGCAGATTCAGACGTTCCCCAAGTCTCCATCCGCCCGTCAGGCAACGCTCCCCTGTATTCCTGATTGGAATTGCCAGCCATCCGTAAAACCGACTGTTCAAGGTTCACCAGAGACGGATGTATTGCAAAAAACCTTTATGCCATTTACCCTTATCCACCTGAAGTAATGCGCTGCCAGCCTACCGAGAGAACATTATTGCTCTGGACTTTTGAGCCTTTCCCCCAATCCTTTTGCGACAATTCGGGAGTTTTGGAATTCAATTACCCAAAACGTTTAAGAATCGCCACGCAGTCGCAGTTCCCGAACTTTCTCGCCAGCGCAAGCGGCGTATCGTTCTGATAATTTGGCAAACCGGGATTGGCGCCTTTTTCGATCAGATACCCTGCGACACCCGCATGGCCCTTGTACGATGCGAAATGCAGTGCAGTCTGCTGCTCGAACGCGCTTTGTCGGTCGATATCCGCACCATTATCGAGAAGCAACGCAACCATCCCGATATCTCCATTTGTGGCGGCTATATGCAATGCCTGTCCGTGATCGCTGTCCGGATCGGCACCGTATTCCAGCAACAGCCCGACAAGATTCAGCTCACCCGTATGCACGGCAATAATCAAAAGGTTTTGACCCGCATCATCCTTGCTGTCGACAGATTCGCCGCTTTCCAGCAACTGCCGGACTTTACCAATATCCCCCTTTCTTGCGGCGGCAACTATCGGAAGAACGGAAGCACCACTCTTTTTCCCGAACAGATTCGACAACATATTCATTGCACACTCCTGTTTGAAAATCAGTCTCCGAATATTCCCGGCAGAAAACAGCTTTGAACGAAAAGTCATACCTGCCGAGGATTACCTTTATTGAATGTTCTTCAGCTTTTCAATATTGTCAAGCATCCCGGCATTGCCGAGCCCTTCGAGAGGCAGATGCAGATATTCGGGTTCGTGGTTTTCGGGCCGAATGAACTCCACTCGCATGACCGGTGTGAGCTGTTCGGAAGGATCGATGTCGAAACCGGCATTCCTGATGAATTCAGCGGTTGACTCCGGAATGCGCATCTGCGCTTCGCATGCGGCCTGGAGCGGCCCTCCGACAAGATCCGCCATCGGCACTCCTCTGAACTGATTTTCCATCTTGACAAACATTGCGGTTCAAGGTTTGGGGTTGCCTGAATGCAAAAGAGCGTTACGATGAACTATGTAAAGAATTTACAGCGTATTCCCGCTTGGAGCAAGTAAAAACGAAAAGAAAACGGTCTCCTTCCCCTGAGGAAATACCATACAAAAAATCCCGGCAGAAAACCGGGATTCATTTACTGATAAAGAGGAGTCCTCATCTCTGCACGAAGTACCGTAGCTTATAAAAACAATAAAGCCATATCATTCAATAAGCCTGACAGTAGGTGTCCTCGGCATTTCTTCACTGTATTTGTACACACCGATTAACTGCGTCAGCAACGATAGCACTTCGGAGCTTCTGACTGACTTGCCATGATATGTTTTTGGCATACTATATTTCTTTCCATTATACTCGACATCAACAAACGAAGAGTCTTTTCCTGAAAAATCATGCCCCTCTTCCAATACAAAAATCGGCTCAGGATCCGAATCAGGATCACCGTCAATCTTAACACGTATCAAGTCATTATTATTTCCTTTTAATTGATACCTTACAATTTCCCCAAGATAGTAAATAAGCGCCTCTGGCGATCTCAAATAAACAACTGCCAGCTTATTATTTTCACACTTGGATTTTTTTTCGGGCGGCAATGTTAAAGTATATTTTTTTTTGAAAATAAATGAAGATTCCTCAGAATTTATATTTCCAATATTTTTTACCTGTGCAAAATACACGTCTTTCTCTACAGCAAACTTACCCTCTTTATCAGGGACATACTTTTCGTTATACCCCGAAAAGAGCCCATCCTTAATCATAAGATTAATCTCAGAGGAAAATTTATTATATTTATCAATTTTCAAAGGATAATTTTCATAAACACGCTCGGAAAGCATACCGACGACATTACCTTTTTCATCTTTTTGTATAGTATATAGCTTTATCGACTCCACAAACAAATGCATTAACAATGCTTTTGGCCAGCCCATATCCCAATAATACTTAAAGGTCTTACCATCGATCGGCTTCGAAATACCTCGCATAAATTGATGTGTATTCAAGTTTGCAATAGTATAGCTTAATGAACCGGAAGCATTAAGACCTGGTGTTAACTTATATTCATGAAAAGCATCCCCACCAAATGGAAATGAAAAGCCAAGTCCACCACTCACATTTGGCAAACTGCCATTAAAAGAACTAATACTACTAAAATACATCGGCATATGATCCCGTGCACGCAATATATTCATTACAATTATCTTGTTTTCAGAATCCTCAATTGATTTATTAATATCAACTCCCTGTGACACAACACCTTTCGTCAAAGCACACCCATGCAAAGCCGCTAATGCAGCCGATAAAAAGAAAAAAACAATTACTCTTTTCATAAAACCTCCCATTAGATTTTAATTCAAAGAAGTCACACATCAACAATCAATACTTTATTCCATTTCCAATACAAATATGCAAGTATCGCTTCGCGGGAATATCATTCGCTCCAAGAATGGGAGTATATCACACCGCGCGGCATCAGATTATTTTCTTTCTCCACCTCCTATCTTCTACCGCGAAGCGATACTCCGGCAATGCGAAGCAAGCTCTACTCCGCGATGCGACAGCGAGCATACTCCCGTTTGCCCCGCGAACGATACTCCTCATCTCCGCCAACCAACTGCTCACTACCCACAATCCTCATCTTCCCATACCCGCATCGCTTGCTCCTGGATCATAAGTGCATTATTGAAACAGAATTGGAATTACATACGTATTCACATATCTTGATTTTATTAACCGCAACAAACTGCAATAATTATCAAACCCGTAACACTCCAATAAATCGGGTTAATGCAGAAGTTCCGGAAAAGCACTATTGGCACAAAAAAAATGTTACAGATATTGGGGAAAAAGCAAAACTGAAAATCTTGAGGAATACAGCGATAGTCTTGGAATAATGCTGGCTCGGTTTTTACGAAACCTCAGGGCGTAAAAAACTATCGTTGCATTGAAGTCCTGAGAACTGCTATTGTATGGTTATCAGCATAATGGTTCTGATTTGCATTACTGAAAAAAACCATGGATTTCGAGATCTCTAATTGGAAGTTACAACGGCACCTATATTTATACCAGAAAATTCTGCAGAAATCGCGCAACAAAAACAGTCCCTGCGTTTTTTCGCTGATCCTTTTTTTATAAAAACCCCCGGCATGCAGCCGGGGGAGTCGCAGAAAAACCTTTGACGGGCAACACTCACTCACCTTCTCCAATGGGTTCCATAGAAGTGGAGAGGAATCCTCTGCCCTGCGCAAAGTAGATGTAAACCGGTTTTTCGTTGCGCAACACATCAAGTACATTCTCAAACATTGTTGAGGGCATGTGCATGCGGATGATACCATCGGCATCATAATCGTTCTCGAAGGTCATGCCGGGGTCGTTGAAACGTACGAAGGCCGCTGTCTTGCCGTCCGGTCCATACAGCGAGATCTGGGCGCGGTTGGTCTGATACCCTTCAGGACTGCCGTAGAACAGCACATGGTAGTTTTTGACTTCTGTGGTCATGGTGAATCCTCCTGTTTACCGTTTATGATTCAATCGGACATACTTCAGGAACTACAAAGAATGGGGAGCCTGAACTCCTTTTTATAAAGTAATCATAAAAAAAAAGAGAGCAAAGAGCTTTACTGCAAATCACCTGAGTTATAACAACCATCCTCTCGACTCCCCTCCCCGGATGCCTTTCAGGAAAAACCGAAACCCCCGTACGTAACAACAAAAGTGAAGGACGCCTTCAGGTTGAGAGAGAGAGGATAGCACGCACGGGTGGCATCCATCCCCCTGCGCTTTCGCGTATTCTGCCTGCCAGTTCCGTACTTATTCCAATTCTATTTCAATAATCCACTTATAATCCAGTACCAAGCGATGAGGGAATGGGAAGATGAAAATCGTGTTCCGGGGGCAGGAAAGTATCGAGCAGTTCGTGCTCGGGAGTATGCTCGCTGTCGCATCGCGGAGTATCGCTTCGCGGTAGAAGATTGGAGGTGGAGAAAGAAGAAACTGCACGAGACGCCCTGCGGCCTTGCAGTTGGAGTCCGGCTCGATGGCTGAAGATGAGGGGAAATGCATGATGGACAGCAATGCAGTTCTGGTTATAGGGAAAACGAATAGCAGATCACTACAGCGGCCGATTGAGAAAATCAACCATCGGCTGCACGCTCCTGAACAGTGCTGCAAGTTTTCCGGCGAAACCAGGCGAAGTCACCTCGGCGTCGCTGAAAAACCTCTGGGTGTAATACCCCTTGTACTTGAGATATTCCAAAGCCGGATCGCTGCTCTCGTACCCTTTCGGCGGTCGTTTCAAAAGTCCCGAAGGCAGAACGCCTTCCGGAAACTCCGAGCGAAACGCTTCTGCAGACAGAATCGAACGCCACTCCGTAAAATGTCCGGAGATTTCCGCCCTCAGGAAACCCAGCACCTCGGATTCCGGCATGTAAACGCCGCCTCCCGAGAACGACTCCCCTTCCGGCCCGATATGCACGTAGTAGCCGCCGAACCGGCTTTTGCGTCCGCTTCGGTTGACGAACACGAAGAAATTGGTCTTGTATGGCGACTTGTCACGAGAGAAGCGCACGTCGCGGTAGATGCGCATGATGCAGCTTTTCGGATCGAGGCCCGACGCGGCAATAGAGGAATCGAAGGCGGAAACCTCCCGCAGCAGCTCCGCCGTAAGCCCGATCACCTCACCGTAAGCATTCTGGTACTCAGATTTGTGATCCTCAAACCACTCACGGATGTTGTTGGTCTTCAAGTTCCGTAAAAATACAAGCGTTCCATTAGTGATCATGGCATGCTTTGCTGATCATTAACGATTACCGAATTCATGTCAGTGCGTCTCTCCTCTCCTGTCCGCTCAGTCCACATCCGAGTTCTCATTACTTCTCCCTATTCAGCTCGCTGTGGTGCCTTCCGTAGAAAAAGTAAATAGTAATGCCGATGAGGAGCCAGACCAGTAACCTGATCCAGTTTTCTGCGGGCAGAGAGAACATGAGCAGCAGGCAGGTAAGAATACCGGCTACCGGCACGAACGGCACAAACGGGACTTTGAAGGGACGTTCAGCCTCCGGATGTTTGCGACGCATGATAAGCACTGCGGAGCAGACGACCACAAAGGCGAAAAGCGTACCGATATTGACCAGCTCGGCAAGCAGACGAAGCGGCAGCAGCCCGCCCATGACGGCCACGAAAATACCGGTGAGAATTGTGGATTTCCAGGGAGTCCTGAACTTCTCGTGAATGGCTCCGAAAATGTTTTTCGGAAGCAGCCCGTCGCGCGCCATTGCAAGGAAAATGCGCGGCTGGCTGAGCATCATGACAAGCAGCACGGAAGTGATGCCTGCTATCGCTCCCAGTGAGATGATGAAATGCGCCCATCCGAGACCTACCCTGCTGAAAGCGTGCGACACCGGAGCGTCGATATTGATTTCGTTGTAGGGAACCATACCGGTGATGACTGCGGCAACGGCTATGTAGAGTACGGTACAGACGATGAGCGAAGAGATGATACCGATGGGAATGTCTTTCTGGGGATTTCTTGCCTCTTCGGCATGGGTGGAGATGGAATCGAAGCCGATATAGGCGAAAAAGATCATGGCCGCACCGGCAAGCACACCTACCGGCGCCCCTCCGAGTCCGGGTTCGCCAAGCACGAGGTGTCCGAAAACACTCAGACCGGAATAACCGAACGGCGCGAATGGTTGCCAGTTTGCAGGATCGACATATTGAGAACCGAGCACGATGACAAGCAGGACAATAGCTACCTTGATGATAACCATAGCGGTATTGAAGCCCGAACTCTCCCTTATGCCCTTGACGAGAATTACTGTGATGATGCCGGCAATAAGCACGGCAGGCAGGTCGAAAAGCGATCCGGTGAGCACAAGCATGCCTGTTTCAGGATCGAAATCGAGCGGTGCGCGGGAAAAGGCCGCAGGAACCCCGAGCCCGAATATGCCTATGAAGTCCTGAAAATAGTGCGACCATCCGTGCGCAACCGTCGCCGATGCGACGGCATATTCAAGAATGAGATCCCATCCGATAATCCAGGCGAAAAGTTCTCCGAGGGTGGCGTAGGCGTAAGTGTAGGCGGAACCGGCGACGGGAACCATCGAGGCGAACTCGGCGTAGCAGAGCGCCGCGAAAATACAGGCAAGTCCTGCGACCGCAAAAGAAAGCGATACGGCTGGACCAGCCTTGTCGTGCGCAGCGACGCCGATAAGCACGAAAATACCGGTGCCGATGATGGCTCCGACACCAAGACTGGTGAGCGCAACAGGGCCGAGAATCCTGTTCAGACGGTTTTCGCCGTTCACCTCATCGAGTAACTGCGAAAGTGGTTTTTTCCTGAAACTGTTCTTCAAGGGTGTTATCCGATTTTGTTGATGGTCGAAAAGCCGGACTTATAAGCCTTAATTAAAGCAATTTCAAGGTTTCAGCCTAAAAAAGTGCAAGAGAAAACGAACCTCGTCCCACAGAACACATCTGTTATTCCAATTCTATTTCAAGAATACGATTATAATCCAGAAGGAAGCGATGAGGGAATGGGAAGATGAAGATCGTGTTACGAGGGCAGGGAAGTATAGAGCACTTCTTGCTCGGGAGTATGCTCGCTGTCGCATCGCGGAGTATCGCTTCGCGGTTGAATATGGAAGGTGGAGAAGGAAATAATCTGATCCCGCGCGGCGCGCGATACTCGTGCGCTCGTGAAGGCGCACACATAGCACGGTGAAAGTCCGTGTCAG
>DYNE01000026.1 GCA_020721225.1 Pelodictyon luteolum
TATTATATAATAACTAAAAGGGTTTTATGTTTTCAACAGTTGGACACTAGTGATCCTTCGACATCTTTTCCGGCCATGAGCTCCGGAAAGTACGCCCGGTCTTTCAGATTCTGGTCGGTCAAGCCTCCGGTTTCCGTCCGGCAGGACGAACCATACCATAGCATCGGTGGCGAGGTCAATACCGAATTGTTCGGGCAGCGATCTGAGGCTTTCCCATTTGATAAACCTTACAGTTCACACCAGGGGTGGACACAATTTTTTACTTACTCTTTTTCAGTCACTGACTCCCAGTGCATGCGGTGCATGATGCGGTGGACGACAGGAGCGAGCATGATGCTCATGACGGCGATGAATACGAGGCCTGCATAGAGCGCGTAGATTCCGGCAAAGAGCTTTCCCTCCGTACTCAGACCTTCGGTTTTTACCGGACCCATTCCGCCGAGCAGCATCGATGCGTTTAAAAATGCGTCGAGCATGTTCATTTTTTCGGTCGTCATGTAGCCGATTATCCCCATGATGAGAGAGACAGATACCAGCGCAAGAGCTATAAGCCCATGTGAGATGATGCGCAGTAAAAACCTTCCTGAAGGGATCGGCGGTATATTGCGGGGTTCATACATTGTTTTAAACCGTTTTCCGCATAACGTTCCGTTTATCAACAATAAACATTTTTGTGTGAAAAGAGAACCTGCGGATTTCGGCAATTCCGTTTTCTGTCTGTCAGCACACCACCAATCGCAACGGCTTGCGGGCCGTTTTCTCTATGAAACCGGATGTACTCGATTTCTATCCGAATGCGAGGCACTCATAAATATTTTCGCTTGCTCTCCGGCGTTTCAAAGAGCATCAGTTCACCCCGCGGCATAGAGCGAAGCTGTCTCGATAGTTCTGTCGTTCCCCCGTTTATCTCTCAGGTTGCGGGGTTGTTACGGCTTTTTGCCGATGGGAGCAAGGTAGATGGTGAACTCTTCCTCTCCGTCGATTTTGAGCAGGTTGTCCATAGCGATCTGATCGTAAGCCGCAATGGCGCAGGTGCCGGCCCCTATGGCTTCGCAGGCGAGGTAGAGGTTTTGGCAGACATGGCCGGCGTCGAGGGCGATTACTTTATGGGCAGCCAGGCCATAGCGCCATTCCATGCGGTAGGGAATGACGGTCCAGACGAATATGGCTGCGGCATCTCCTACGAACGGCTGGCCGAGAGCCGCTTTCGTAATACTGCGTCCCAGGTTTTCCACGCTGAATTCGAAAAGGAGCTGATGTTCGACAGGAAGGTATCGGTAGATGCCCTGGTCAAGCCCGGTGACGCGCAGTACAAGGATATAGGTTTCGAATGCGTGGCGGCATCCGGCCGAGGGAACCGTTCTCAGCGCATGGCCGGCATCGAGTTTGAATTTGATTCCCTGGGTAGCCCAGAGCAGGAGGGATAGTTCTTTGAGACGGAGCGGCGCAGCGCTGTATGTACGGCAGCTTTCCCGTTTCGCTATGGCCGTCATGAGATCGATGCCTCCCATATCCTTCAGGGTTTCGAGGGGAGGCAGGTCTATACGTTTCGCGTCGGGCGAACAGGGCTTTTCTACCGGCGGCGGAGGAATCCGGAGGCTCTGGTCGGTTTTGGAGAAGTCGACGGTCTGGCGAATGGTATCTTTGAGGAAAGAGCGGCAGACCGGGAGGGATTTACGATCCATGGGTCAAAGCTTTTATGTTTTCGGCCTTGTCGTGACTTTGTTTTGCTGAAGTGCGGTATAAAAGTCGCTGAGTACCAGATCGAAACCGTAAGCGAGCGGGAGGCCCTCCAGTTCGTGCAAAGAGAACCAGCGCAGGCGCTGACCTTCGTGAAGGGTTATTTCTTCTGCCGCCGTATCCAGATCCATCAGGAAAATGTGCTCGATCCGGTCGGGAAAGTCGTAGACGGCGTGCAGACGGCTGGAGGATACGTCGGTTTCTATTTCTTCCTGCATCTCTCGAGCGATACACGCTTCGGAAGTTTCGTTCTCTTCGACGTGGCCGCCGGGGAGATCCCACATGTTCGGATAAGGGATATCCGGCTTGTCGTCCCTGAGCAGCAGCAACACTTCGTTACGGCTGTTGATGAAAATGATGCTTGCTCCGGATCGTTTCATGATATTCAGGTGTGATGGATGCCGCGGGCGGTGTCTGAAGTCTTTAGATGCGCCCTGTATATTTCTCATTATTTCATGATAGCGTTTTTCCGCCGTTTTTCATCTATCGGTTGTATTTACCTGTATTCTGAGTCACGTTTATCTGCCGGTTTCCGATGACATTGTTTATGCCTGAATCTCTCTTGCGATGCCTATCTTGAGAAAACAGTTTCGCCGGTTGTGCGGCTCATTCATCACGTCATCAACACTCTTTATGGAAACCAGCGCATCGAGGGAGCTTCTTGCAGATCTTTTCGAGGAATATTCTCTGTGGTATTCGAGCCTTGCCGAGGAATACGGCACACTGCCTCGCTCGATTTCAGGCGTTGCCGAAGACGGTCGCCAGTTCATCTATCTGCTTGACGGTCTGGAGCTGCACCACATGGTGAGGAACAAGTTCATCCGATTCGTGCTTGACGAGTTGAAGTCTGTGGCATACGCTTACGGGTCTCTCGATATACGGGGAGAGAGCGATGAGGGAGAGTTGGTCGAACTGCTCGATCTCGTGGCCGCCGATACGGAGCGTTACATCACCGGAAGCTGGCAGGTGATACGCTGCAAGGATGGCAGGGTGTCCGATATGCTGCACAGGGGCACCCGCGAAGGTACCGATACGGAAAAACATCCGGGATCATGGTTTCTTACCGGTTCAGTTCGTTTTTCGGAGGCAGAAAAGGCCAGATACGGCGCTTTATGGGATGAGGCGAAGGCGGAAGTCATTTTTAAAGACCGGAATGCTGCCGACTGAGCTGTATGGAGGAGGATATACAGCGGACAACCGCCTTGCTCCCGATCGGGCCTGGCGGTTGCTGCATGCGTCGGAAGCGGTTACGGTTTCGGGGTGATTGCTGAGCTGATGCCGTTCGCAACGTCCTGAACGAGCCTGGAGGCCGTGTTGACCGAACTGGTGAGCAGGGTTGCGCAGAGATTTGTGCAGGACTCGACGAGCGAAACCGCAGAACTGACGCCGCTGCCGAGGGTGTCGGCCACGTTCTGTACCGGGTTGTCGACCGCATTGAAGAGGTCCGAAAAGACTCCGTTGCTGTTTGCCATGGATGTATGGGTTGTTATGAAATAAGATAAGTTGTGCCGGAAAAAATTCCATGTATGTTCCCGGACGGAATGCATCCCGAAACATGCCCTTTTGAAGGTAAATATAACATAATAAGATCCGATAGGAATACTGCGCGCCCCATTAAACCCAAGTTTTTCATAACAAAACCTGGGTTTAATGGGGTGATGGTTCAGGCTTTTTCGGGCAGCGCGTTTTTTACCCCTTCGATTAGCTTTTCGAGGTTTTCGATACGATCGATCTCCTCCTTTGTCATGATTACCCTCATGTCACCGTTTTTCATGAGGATTAGCGGATACTCGTAAGTACGGCCGTATTTTTTTTCGAACTCATCCCGGTGCAGGAACTCCATCGGCATTCCCACGCTCTTTCTGAACTGCTTCCATCCATCCTTTTCGGAAAAGGTGTCGTGTGTAAGGCTGCACAGGCTGCACTGATAGGTGTCCGGGCTGATAATCTTGTGTCCTATATCAAGCAGTCCGCTGATGGGTCCGCTTTCCGAGTTGTAAACGAAAATGAGTGTCATCGCAGTCAGGTGAAAATGTTAATGATAACCGGGAGCGCCTCAGGGCTGCTTTTTTAATAAACGCTGGCTAAGCCTCAAAAGATTCATCGATGAGCAGGAGAATGCAATTGTTGTCGCAGTCGGAAACCCGGAGCATTGTGCCGGAGGTTCCGGATTTTCCGGTTCATGCCGGATGTATAATACCTGCCTTCGGACTATATTGCAAACAAGGATGGATCACAAACATTTCATTCATTGGAGAGCGAGGATCATGAGTAAGGATATTCGCGAGCTGAACCCTCGGCAGGTGTGGCGGCATTTTCACAGCCTTACCCGGATTCCTCGTCCTTCGGGGCACGAGGAGAACGTCAGGGAGTTCATCGAGGGTTTCGGACGGAGTCTCGGTCTGGATACAACGGTCGATGAAGCGGGAAACGTCATTATCCGTAAACCTGCGACACCCGGCATGGAAAAGTGCCCGGGGGTCATTCTGCAGGCTCATCTCGACATGGTGCCGCAGAAAAACGGCGGTACGTCGCATGATTTTGAAAACGATCCGATCGAATCCGTAGTCGATGGCGCTTGGGTGCGTGCCCGAGGCACCACACTCGGCGCTGATAACGGTATCGGCGTGGCCGCAGCCATGGCTGTTATTGAATCGGGCTCATTGCGGCACGGCCCTCTGGAAGCGCTTTTCACATGCGAAGAGGAGACCGGTATGGCAGGAGCCCTGGGACTGAAACCCGGCCTCCTCAAAGGCGGAATTCTTCTTAACCTTGATTCTGAGGACGAGGGGGAGCTGTTCATCGGCTGTGCGGGCGGCCTTGATGCAACGATGACTTTCAGTTATGACGAACAGCCCGTTCCTGCCGGATACGAGGGGTTCATGCTCAGGGTGAGCGGGTTGCGTGGCGGCCACAGCGGTATGGATATTCATCTCGGCCGAGGTAACGCCAACAAGATCATGAATCGGCTGCTGCATGAGGGGCACCTGCGTCACGGAGTGCTGATAGGTTCGATAGATGGCGGAAGCCTCCGTAACGCCATTCCTCGTGAATCCACGGCTCTGATGGCCGTGCCTGCCGTGAAGAGAGAGGGGTTTCTCGATGGACTTGGACGTCTTGGTGCTGACATAAAAAACGAGCTTGCCTCTGCCGATCCGGAAGTACGGATCGAAGCAGTTAGTGCAGCGTTGCCGGAGCTGGTTATCGTGGAGCCTGTTGCGGAGAGGATGCTCAGGGCGATCCACGCATGTCCGAACGGCGTAATGCGAATGAGCTGCGAGATGCCCGGTCTGGTCGAAACTTCCAGTAATCTTGCCATAGTCACCTCAAATGACGGAGCGGTTACCGTTCAGTGCCTGCTTCGCAGTTCGGTGGATTCTGCCCGCGAGGAGCTTGCGACGATGATCGGCAGCGTGTTCGAACTGGCCGGAGCGGTAGCGGTATTCGATGGAGGCTATCCCGGCTGGAAACCCGATTGCGGTTCGCCGGTTCTGAAGAGTATGCGGAGGATCTATCGGGAAAAATTCGGTAAGGCTCCGGAGGTCAAGGCTGTGCATGCCGGTCTGGAATGCGGAATCATCGGAAGCATCTACAGCGATCTCGATATGATCTCTTTTGGTCCCACCATCCGTTATCCGCACTCACCTGATGAAAAAGTGGAAATCGCATCGGTCGGCAGATTCTGGGATTTTCTTGTTGAGACGATCGGCAAGGTCTCAGCAGGATAAGGTATCAGGGGCTTCATCCCGGCAGGACGAACCCATCGGTGAGGGAGTCGAAATCAACCGGGAACGAAGGTTCAGTTCTGCCGAAGCGGTCGCGGCCTTCCGGCATGGGGTGTACTCCTTTCGGCAGAGAGTTATGTCGCATGACATATTCGAGCAGCCAGGCCGTAAGGCGGTAGTAGCCGTTGGCTTTGCCGGATTCGGGGTTGAGGGGTTTCCCTTCGGCCCAGCTTTCGACCATTTCGGTGACGACCGGTATGTAGCGTGCTTTCAGCACTTCACTACCGGTTATATAATTGTTCATGGATTGCGTCATTACGGTTGCTGGAAGCGGTTGGTGTAGAAATCGTAATCCGGAACCTGCCGGTTATAATCCCTGTCCATCAGGGGAGAAGAGATCATGAAGTCGGCCGTCGCGCGGTTGCAGGCTGTGGGGATGTTCCAGACAACAGCCATGCGGAGAAGAGCCTTCACGTCGGGGTCGTGGGGCTGCGGTTCCAGCGGATCCCAGAAAAAGATCAGAAAATCAATTTCACTTCCGGCAATTCTTGCGCCGATCTGCTGGTCGCCTCCAAGAGGCCCGCTCATAAGCTTGTGCACCGTGAGGCCCAGTTCATTCTCGAACACGCTTCCGGTGGTTCCGGTCGCAAAGAGCGTATGATGCTCGAGCAGATCGCGGTTGAATTTTGCCCAGGCAAGAAGATCCGCCTTTTTGTTGTCATGAGCAACAAGAGCGATCCGTTTTGCCGCCTCCATGTTCACGTCTTTATACTGCATAGTCGTTCGTTTGTCATTTTCAGCTTTTTAACCGCATCATTCGCGAAAAAACTTTTATTGCATTGGTATTTTACAAGACAATAACAAGATAATCTTCAAGAGGGTTCCTGTAAACCCTTTCAATCAGAATGGAGGAGGGCGCTATGCCTGTTTACTCTTCACTCAGGATCAGGGAAAACGACGCCGGGCACATCAAAGCCTGGAAAAAAAGAACTGCGGAGAAGTTGCTCCTTCTGCGCTCGGCGCTTGACACGCATATCGCCGATACTTCAGGGGAGGAGTCTGCCGAACGGTCCTGCGAAAGGAACGGGCGGCAATGGCTGAGGCTTGCCACATGGAATATCCGCGAATTCGATACGGACAAGTTTGGTGGACGGCTCAAGGAGTCACTCTATTTTATCGCTGAAATCATATCGCATTTCGATATCGTAGCGCTTCAGGAAGTTCGTGAGAACCTTGCCTGCCTGCAGTCGGTTATACAGTTTCTTGGTCAGCATGAGTGGGATTATATCGCCACAGACGTTACCGAGGGCTCTTCGGGAAACCGGGAGCGTATGGTGTTCATCTACCAGAAAAACCGGGTGCGTTTCACCAGCATAGCGGGCGAGGTGATGCTTGACAAAAGTGACTTGATCGCTGATTCTTCCGGTTTGTGTTTCCGGGATGTTTCGGGGCTGAAAGTGGAGTTTCCTGAAGGTTTTACGTTTACGCCTTCCGGCGATGTTCCTGTTGTAAAAAGAAAAGGGAAGGTGTTGCTGAAGAACGATCTGGTGATCCCTCTTCCTTCCGATACCCGGATAGTTTTGCCCGAGGGAAGTTCGTTTGTTCTGCCCGGCGGCACTCAGCTTCCTCTTGAAAACGGTCAGGTCGCGCTTGATGCTGCTTCGCATCAGTCCTGGTCGCCTTATGCGCTGGTTCGTCCGCCGTCGGATGCCCTTTCGGGTATCGGACTTCAGTTCGCACGCTCACCTTTTCTTGTCACCTTCCAGGCGGGCTGGCTGAAATTCATTCTCTGTACCGTCCATATCTACTATGGAACGGGCAAGGAGGGGCTGACCAGGAGAAACGAGGAGATCAGGAAACTTACCCGTTTTCTTTCACGGAGGGCCGAAAGCGAGCATGATTCCGATGCCGAAAACTTCTTTTTCGTGCTCGGAGATTTCAATATTGTAGGAAAAAAACATGTGACGTGGGAGTCGCTGCATTCGAACGGTTTCAGGGTTCCCGAACAGCTTCAGAAGATTCCTGCCGGTAGCAATGCAGCCCGCAACAAGGCGTATGACCAGATCGCCTTCTGGCAACCACAAGCAGCCCGGCATGCCGGTGTTACCTTCATCGATGTGGGTAATGCCGGCATTTTCGATTACTTCAAATATGTGTTCCGTTGGGGAACCGACGATCCCGAAGGGGAAGATGAACGGTACTATGCTGAAAAAACAAAGAAGCACAAGCTTGCCTACAAGGAGTGGAGAACCTATCAGATGTCGGATCATCTGCCCATGTGGATAGAGTTGAGAACGGATTTCGGAACCGACTACCTTTCGGCGGTTTCCGTTTCCGACTGAATGCTTCGCAGCCTTTTGGGGCGAAGGAGTATCGCAAACTGTGCTGCTTCCAGGGAAAAAATAAATTACAAATACGCTTGACTTGAGCCGCTTTTTGTTGTATGTTATTGGCATATGCTAATAACTGAAGAGAAGAACAGGGTATTCGAAATTATTGATAACAGGTATGACAAGACCAGTAAAGTGCAGAAAAGTGAGCTGTGAGGCTCCCTACCGGGTGTTCAGGCCTGCTGGATCTTCTGCAGATGCGTTTGAAGAGGTGGTACTTTCTTTTGATGAGCTTGAAGCTATACGGCTTGCCGATGTGGAGGGGCTTTATCAGGAGGAGGCGGCCCGGCAGATGAATGTATCGCGTCAGACCTTCGGCAATATTCTTGCTTCGGCTCGGCATAAGGTTGGAGAGATGTTGATTTATGGAAGACAGTTAACCGTAACAGGAGGAAATATCATGGTTACCAGTGAAGAAAGAGTGTTCAGATGTGCCGCTTGCGGACATGAGTGGAGTTTGGCTCACGGCTTGCCGAGGCCGGACGTCTGCCCTTCGTGCGCAAACGAAAACATTCACCGCCGTTCTCCGGGCGGAGGGTTCGGAGGCGGTCGAATGGGAGGCGGAAGATGCCGGGGTTTGAAAACCGGCCAGAACCGCGAGGGCCGGGGTCACGGAGAAGGCCGGGGTCAGGGTTGCGGGAGCGGAGCAGGTGTTCATGGCGAGAATAATCAGAACGATCATGCTCATGGCGAGCAGTTCGTTCAACAATAACGTTAAGGAGAACAGGTAATGAAAGTTGTTATCCCTTTGGATGAGAGTGCCGGTCTGGCCTCGAAAGTGTGTGAGCATTTCGGCAGCGCTCCGTTTTTTGCCGTTTCGGATACGGAAACCGGTGCTTTCCAGATTACCGCTAATGGCGATAGCCAGCACGACCACGGTCAATGCACTCCTGCGGATGTATTTACCGGAATGGGTGTCGATGCCGTTATCTGCAACGGTATCGGCGCACGTGCCGCTTCAAGGCTGCAGATGTCAGGCGTAGCAGTCTATATTGCAAATCATGCCCGTACGGCAGAGGAGGCCCTGAAGAGGTTCAACAGCGGATCGTTGACTCAAGTAACTGGGCAGCAGGCCTGTCAGGGTCACGATTGCCACTGATGACGATGCATCCTCCCGGTGAGCGGTTCAGAGTATTGTCGGTTTTGAGGAAAAACGGCGGATCAACATGTGACCGCCGTTTTTTTGTTTGTAGAGGACATTCAGTTGTATGAACGTTCATTTTTTTTGGTAATGAGCCAGACTGAATAGCTCATTTTCGTCGGAATAAATATTTTTTATTGCAAGTCCTGCATGTTGTCCCATACGCAGTATATCCGCCTTTTCGAATTTGTGTGAGTTTTCTGTATGAATGGTTTCGCCTTTTTTTATCCGGATCAGTTCCGGAATAAAGGCGCTTTTTACCGATATGTTATCGGTCGCTTCCAGATGCATTTCAATTCGGTTGAATGCGGCGTTATAAAAAGCCCGATGTTCGAAATTATCAGGGTTGAAATCTGACTTGATCAAGCCGTTGATTACCCGCAGGATGTTTTTATTGAACATGGCCGTAATGAGCTGGTCGTCGTTATATGCTTTTTCCAGAAGAGCGATATTCTTCACTCTATCCATGCCAACGAACAACATGTCGCCGGTATTCATTATGGCACCCATATTCTGCATAAAGTCCAGGGTTTCTTCACGGCTGAGATTGCCGATGGTGCTTCCGAAAAAACAGAATAGTCGTTTTCGCTCTTCGGGAAACAGATGCATCTGATGAACATAATCGGCAAGAATACCTTTGACTTTCAGGGCCGGAAATAAATCCCTCAAATCCTCAATTGATTGCTCAAGCGCCGTTCGGCTGATATCTATAGGGAAATATCGAAGTCCCGGAACGGTTTCGGCGGGAATCCGCCTCATGAGCAGACTGATTTTGCTGTGGTCGCCGCAGCCGAGTTCAATAATGTCGATATCGACAAGATCCTCTATCAACTCGGGCGGTAATTGACTGATGATGGCTTTTTCCGTTCGGGAAGGGTAATACTCGTTCAATGACGTGATTTTTTCGAACAGAGCAGAGCCTATTTTATCGTAAAAGTATTTGCTCTGTATGTATTTCGCATTGGCGGTCAGACCGGCGATGATTTCAGAAACCGTCGTATCGAACCCGATTTCGGTCAGATGGTTATCGATGTCGTCTATAGGGAGTTCCAAGAGGGTTGTTTTTGAATACGCCATTATTCGAGGGTTATGTATGTGAGATAAACGACCGGCAGACGCAATTCTTCGCACGAGACGAGCAAATAAATGGCCGACAAAAAAGAAAGATTCGGCCATATCGTGACGGTTTGACAGGTAAGGCAGAGAGAATAGCAAGCGTGAATCGCGGCTAAGTGTCGCGAAGACTTTCCGTCAGTTTTTTGTTTCGGGTCATTCCGGTATGCCTGTTTCATAAGGATTTTCCGGGTCATTGCTCCATTCGAACCATCCTCCATCGTAAACCGATACTCGCGGCCACCCCATCAGCCAGGCGTTAAACCAGGCTTCACTTCCTCGCCAGCCGGTTCCACAATAAAAGGCAAGGTGTTTTTGCGGGATAATTCCTGATTTCGCCCAGATATCTGCAATTTCATGATACTCTCGGGTGGTATGATCATGATTTCTGTAGTTTTCCATGTGGTAGGCATCGCTTCCGCATTCGGCAAAAATTGCTCCGGGTATGCGTCCTTTTTTTTTGATGTAGTTATATCCGCTTACTTCACCGATATATTCCGGATAGCTTCTGACGCATACGAGATCCGAGTCGTCTGATTGAAGCATCTCTTTCGCTTCGTCGATGTCGACAGCGAATTCCGGCCTCGAGGGGATCGGGGCGCCGAATTCAGGAACAGGAGTTTTTGGCACATCTTCCGTACTGATGGCAAAACCGGCATCTTTCCAGGACTGATATCCGCCATTGAGTACCCGTACGTCTTCGACACCGGCGTACATCATGATGAAGGCAAGTCGAATGGCCCCGATATGCCCGGCGGCGCTTCCTGGAAATTCATCGGCATTGTCGGGGTGCATGAATTTTCCATAAAGGACGACGGTGGTACTGGAGGTTATTCCATGTTTTTCAAGAGCCTTTTTCAGTTCTTCGGGAGTGCGCCGGTTCCATGTTTCAGGCGATTCAAGGGCAAGGGTATCCATGTCTGTTGCACCCGGGATATGTCCGCACAGATAAGCGTCACGATTGCGGTAATGCGCATGACAGATCATGAAGGTGTCGTTGTCGTATTCCGGGATTTTTTCTCCCGAAATCAATCCCTTGACCCATTCCGCAGGGACCAGACGGCTGTAATGTTCCAATCTTTCCATCGGAAATGCGTCGTTGCCTGACCAATCGGGAATAAATCGATGGTAAACCGATATGTTGTTGTATCCGTTTTCTCTGAATTTGAGGGCTGTTTGTTCGCATTCTTCCGGGGTATAGCCGTAAAGCACGATGGCATCCTGAGGTCTGATCTGCTTGTATCGAACGATATTGATCCATTCAGGGTCGGTCAGCCATTTTGCAGGCAGGGATTTTGCTCTTTTGATGTGCCCGCCCCGAACTTCGTCGCGCATTCTCCAGCCGTTGTAGGCATCTGCAGGGCGGACGTCAATGATTTTCACCTTTTCTGCGCTGAGCAGCGCCAGTAGGGATGCCGTCGTTATCTCTGTATGTTCGGCCATGTTATTTTGTTTTGAACCGGTCTCTATTAATTTGAACAGAATGTCGATTACTTCGCTCCGAGATGTCCGGAAGTTTTTATTCCGCATTACTTTGATTCATGTAACTGTTCTGAACCGGTTTTGCTGGAGACAAGGTTCCCGGCCGAGAGTAAAAAAATCTTAAGGGAAATACCCCGTAACGAACATGATGACACATCCTGTTTTCGGCTCTGCGAATATTTCCGGTATTATTTTCAGAAATCGTCTGTTGCGGTCGGCTACGCACGAAAGCCTGGCAGACAGCAACGGGGCGCCTACGCCTGCTCACGAAAAGCTTTATACGGCACTCGCAAAAGGGGGCGCCGGCGCTATCGTTACAGGTTATGCCGGGGTGCAGCAGGATGGACGAACCAACCTGCCGGGTATGCTTATGATGCACGATGATTCGCTCATTCCGGCATATCGTAAACTTACCGATGCCGTTCACCGTCAAGGGACTCCGATAATTCTGCAGCTTGCTCATTGCGGCCGCCAGACTCGTCAGGCCGTAACGGGAATGAAGACGGTTGCGCCATCCCCGCTGAAAGACAGCGTTTTTAACGAGGAGTGCCCCCGGGAACTTGATGAACGGGAGATTGAAACCATAATCAGGAACTTCGCCGCCGCCGCCGGGCGTGCTGTACTTGCCGGATTCGACGGAGTACAGCTTCACATGGCGCATGGGTACCTGCTTGCCCAGTTCCTTTCGGACTATACCAACCGTCGAAGTGATCGATGGGGAGGATCAACTGCAGACAAGTTTCGTATCGTTTCGGAAATACTTCATCGCATCAGGGAGGAACAGGGGGATTTTCCCGTACTGGCAAAAATCAACGCTTACGACCGAAGACGCGGAGGAATGAGGGTGGCTGAAGCGATAGAGATTTCCAGGCTGCTTGATATTTCCGGTTGCTCGGCCATAGAAGTCTCGTCGGGTACGGTAGAAGAAGGGTTGTCGATCATGAGAGGACCCAGGTTTCCGGCCGAAGCTCTGCTTGCCTGTAATTTCAGGTTCAAAGCTTTGCCGCAACCGTTAAAAAAAGTTATGGCACCATTGCTGCGTTTTGCTATACCCCTTCCAAAACCCCTGCGGAACTATAATCTTGAGGCGGCAAAAGCTATTAAACGGGCGGTTTCGATCCCGGTCATTGCCGTCGGTGGGCTGCATACCATGGAGGATATTTCAGCGGCGCTCGGCAGCGGAGAGGTTGATTGTATCTCGATGTCGCGTCCTTTCATAATTGAGCCGAATATCGTCCGGAAAATGCAGGAGGGCCGACAGGATGCATCCCGCTGTATCAAGTGCAACTATTGCGCAATCATGATCGAAGAGGGCCCGCTCAGATGCTGGCATGGAAAACTTCCCGCGAAGTAATCGATACCGGCATCGTTGGGTCAGGGTGTAATGTTTACATGTAACGTATTACTGTTCTTCTGATCCGATGAATCGGTAAATGACAGCTCCGATCAGGGCGCCGGCAATTGGTGCCGCCCAGAAGACCCAGAGCTGTGAAATTGCCCATTCGCCTGCGAACAGCGCAACGCCTGTGCTGCGTGCCGGATTGACCGAGGTGTTGGTAACCGGAATGCTGATCAGGTGTATGAGGGTAAGGCAGAGACCTATAGCGGCCGGAGCGAACCCTTTTGGGGCGCGATCGTCGGTAGCGCCAAGAATGACTATGAGAAACATCATGGTCATGACGATCTCGGTTACAAGCGCAGAAACAAGCGAGTAGCCTCCGGGAGAATGGGAGCCATAGCCATTGGATGCGAATCCTGCCGAAACGTCGAAACCGGCCTTGCCGCTTGCGATAAGATAGAGTACTCCGCCGGCAGCTACCGCGCCGATAACCTGGGCGGCTATATAGGGGAGCAACTGGTTTGCGGGAAAACGACCTCCGGCCCAGAGGCCTATGGAGACAGCGGGATTTAAATGGCAGCCCGAGATGTGACCGATGGCATAGGCCATTGTCAGAACGGTCAGTCCAAATGCCAGCGAAACACCGAGCAGTCCGATGCCGATATCGGGAAAAGCTGCAGCAAGTACGGCGCTTCCGCATCCTCCAAGCACAAGCCAGAAGGTTCCAATGAACTCTGCTGTATATTTGTTCATGGGATTTCCTTTTTATAGTGAATAGTTAAAGATGTGATGCTGATGCAACTGTATTATCCGTGAAATTTAGA
Source organism: Pelodictyon luteolum (assembly GCA_020721225.1). Taxonomy (GTDB): domain Bacteria; phylum Bacteroidota; class Chlorobiia; order Chlorobiales; family Chlorobiaceae; genus Chlorobium; species Chlorobium luteolum_C. The sequence goes on from DYNE01000026.1 coordinate 13,755, forward strand.
AACTACACGTTATTATTCCAAAATGGTATGCAACATTGATTTGTGCCGATTTTTTATTGCAGAAAGCCTTGGGTGTGTTCTGAAGTGCGGTTGACCCGGTAATGAGCTGAGATTTTCTGCGCTGCACTGAGTGCTGTTCAGGCAAGCATAAGCAGACTTACGGCCATGACTCCCATTCCAAGAATCAGTCCTGATATGGCTATGTGGTGTTCGCCGTACTCTTCGGCTGCGGGCAGCAGTTCGTCAAGGGAGATATAGACCATGATGCCGGCAACACCTCCAAGCACGCTGGCGAATACGAGCGGGGAGAGAAAGGGCTTGAGCAGGGCATAGCCGATAATGGCGCCAAGGGGTTCGGCAAGACCGGAAAGAAACGAATAGCCGAAAGCTTTCATGCGGCTTTTTGTCGCAAAATAGATCGGAACGGCAACCGCCATGCCCTCGGGGATGTTGTGCAGGGCTATGGTTGCGGCAATTACTACGCCAAGATCCGGATTGGAGAGGGCGCTGAAAAATACGGCCAGTCCTTCAGGAAAATTGTGTATTGCTATGGCCGCGGCAGTAAAAATGCCCATCCTGTGCAGTCGGGCTTCTTCGGATGGTGCGGCGTTCATTGTGCCGATCATCGACATTTCGTGAGGGTTTTCGAAATCCGGCACCAGCTGGTCGATCAGCCATATGAAGAGCATGCCACCGAAAAATGCGGCGGTGGTGATCCATCCTGCGGCATTTTTCGGCATTTCCTCCGCTAAGGCTTGGCCTGACTGGGGCATGATTTCCACAAAGGAGACGTAGAGCATGATGCCCGCTGAAAATCCCAGGGCAAAGGTGAGAAACTTTTTGTTGGTATGGTTCACCATCAGGGCGAGCAGACTGCCGATTCCCGTCGATATTCCGGCAAGCAGGGTCAGGGCAAGAGCGGCATGGTAGTTGCTCATAAAGGGGAGATTATACCAGGTATTTTATGGATTGAGAGCATCGTATACGCTATGGTAAACGGAAAATGTATAAAGAGCAACAAGCCTAACGCCTTTGCTGTTCCTCTCTTTTCCTGCAACATTTTTTCCATTGGTGCAGATCGGGAGGGTCATGGTATTGGTTCTCCTTTTTCGAGAATTTCGAATACCTCTTCGGTAGTGCTGCACACCGAGTAGTAGCTTGTGTACTCATTTCCGACCATGCGTTCTTCGGCGATGCGGTCGAAAAACGAGAGCAGCGGGTTCCAGAAGCCGTTGCAGTTAAGCAGAATAATGGGTTTCAGGTGGTGCCCAAGGTGTTTCCAGGTGATGATTTCCATCAGTTCGTCGAGGGTACCGAATCCGCCCGGAAGAATGACGAAGGCGTCTCCCCACTCGGTGAGTTTCATTTTTCGTTCGTGCATGGTTTTAACGACATGCAGTTCGCTGATGCCGTAATGCGCTACCTCTTTCTCTTGAAGAAAACGAGGGATAATACCCCGTACCGTGCCTCCGTGATGCATAACGGCATCGGCCACGCATCCCATAAGCCCTACATCTCCTCCTCCGAACACCAGACCGATGCCGCGCTCGGCAAGGCTTTTGCCAAGCAGGGAGGCACAGTCGAAGTATGCTTGCGGCGCATGGTTGCTGGAGCTGCAGTAAACGGTAATATTTTTGATCATCGGGATTGAAAATCAGGGGGTGAAGTTTTTCGTGATGCTGTCGTCCGCTCGGGTGTATATATAGGTTTTGGGATCTTCGATTTTACGCAGCCTGAACATGTATTCGGCTCTCGACCAGAGTTCGGTCTCGCCTGCATATACGAGGGGTTTGAAACCGTCAAGCGTGAGAAAAATATCACGTTTTCCGAAAAGGGTAGGTCCGACAATGCAATCCCGGATATTAATCATGTTTTCGGGATGATAGCAGTCCTTGACGAAAATGTCGCCTTCTGTGCTGAACCCGCCCACAATCAGGTCGATCTCAGGGTTTTTCCGCATGAACTCTATCCGGCTTTCCAGATGAAGGGGCGCATAGCTGTCGTCGCTGTCGAGAAAGGTTATCCAGGTGCCGAAAGCCGCCTGGATGCCGGCATTTCGCGTCATGTTGAGTTTCCTGTTGCTGTGTCTCAGATAACGGATGGCGCCGTACTTTTCGAGGTAGGGATTCACGACGCCGAAGGTGTTGTCGGAGCTTCCGTCGTCCACGACAATGAGTTCCCAGTCGTGAAAGGTCTGCGCCAATACGCTTTCTATGGCTTTTTGAAGAAGATATGCCCGGTTGAAGGTTGGCAGTATGACGGATATTTCCGGCAGGTTGGTGAAGCGTATCATGGTCGGGAAGCTTTGATGGCAAGGGCGCAGACCAGCATGCCTGCGACGAGGAAGTTCTGGGCAATGGCGTTGTAGCGCACATCCATGGTTCGAGGAGAGCGGACAAGGCTGAACTGCAGGAGAAACTGCGGAACGATCAAAGCCGCGGTAAACCATCCGAACCAGGTCTTCCCTGAAAGGAGAAGCCAGAGAGCGGCAAGGAGCTGACCAAGATTGATCAGCAGCGAGGCAATGAGAGCCGCGTTGGTTTCGCCGAATACGGCCGGCAAGGTACGGATGCCGGCCTGACGGTCACCCTCAATGGATTTAAAGTCGTTGATCGTCATCGTGCCGGTGCTGGCAATAGTGTACATGGAGGCGATGATCAGGGATGGCTGCAGCGAGTCGAGGCTCAGTTCAGGGTTATAGGCGATTTCACCGGCAACCCAGGGGATGATGAGGTAGGATACGGCGACTATGATATTTCCGGCCCATAAGCGCTTCTTGAGCTTGATGGGGTTTGCGCTGTAGAGGTGTGCATTGATGATGCCGATGACGACATAAAATCCGATAAGCGGATTGATCAGATAACCGGTGATAACCGAGAGTACCGACCATATTGCGATCAGGATAGTCGCATTCTGCAGAGATATCGCTCCACCTGGAATAGGGCGGTCAGGTTCGTTGATTTCGTCAAGGTCGCGGTCGAAATAGTCGTTCAGCATCTGGCACGTTCCTGTTGCCAGTGGTCCGGTAAGCAGCATGGCAAGAAGGAATTTCGTTTCGATAAGGTCGTGCCATCCGAATTTGCCGCTTGCTACGGCTCCGCAGAGAAAACTCCACATTACCGGAATCCAGGTTACCGGTTTGAGGAAGCGGAGAAAAAGCGCAAGCATCGAGCCGACTTCGGTTGAGCGGTTCAGGGGCGCAACGAACTTGCGGACATTCAGCGGCTCCTGCAAACCGTTTGATGGTTTTTCCGATATTTTCGTACGCTGTTTTGAATATCCTCTGGCCACGCTCATTGTCCTTAATAAGTGATAAATTGCTGCCGGCCTCAAAAATAACACGATAAAATGAAAGAACAGCACGCCTTGCATGGAAAAATCGGGACCGATGAGGCTTTTTCTTTCAGCTGTTCTTACCGTGCTGCAAGATGGCACCAAATAATGGAACCTCAAGGTTTCTTCCATATATAAACCCGAAGCCACTCCCTCCCGTAACGACTGGTTTGATGAAGCCTCGGACTGTTATTGACTGAACCAGGATTACTGCTTCGGCGGAGAGGTCCATGTTTTTCTGAAGATAATTGTTGCAGTAATAAGGAGCGTCCTCTTTAATTCCTGGCACGAGAGCTGATCGAGATCGCTTATGAGTGCGGGTTCGGTGAGAAGAATTCGCAGGGGTTCGGTACGGTTAGGGCGGATACGTATCGCGAGGATTGCATGTAAGCTTCGAAAAGCCTTACTTTCAGGTATGACTGAACGCAATCCAAAACGAATCAAAGGAGAAGTTGCCTATGCCGAAGCCGAGTTTGTGGAAGGATATGAAGAAGACTTTTATGCTTCATGCCATTGCCGCGCATTTCAGTAACGGTCTTATTCCTGTTGCCGTGTTGTATCTGTTGCTGACGTTGCCGACTGGGAATACTTTTTTCGAGCATACGGTTCAGCATCTGCTCTGGATTACCTTTCTTGCCATTCCTGTTTCGTTTTTTTCCGGCATTCATGACTGGCGCACGAAGTATCGGGCTGCGAAGGCTCCGGTTTTCATCAAGAAGATCAGGTTGTCGATCGTGCTGTTTGTGCTTTGTATCGTAGCCGTGTCTTTGCGACTTTCGGTGCCTGATGTTATGGCTCGCCAGGATCTGCTGCACTGGTTCTATGTTGCCGATTTGTTCGCCATGCTGCCGGTGGTGACCCTGCTCGGCCATTACGGCGGCAAGCTTTCGCAGCAGAGCCGTCAGCAGCCGCAGCGGCCTTCTAACCCCTGACCCGGAGGGATCATGCATATCGTGCTAGAACCGCTGGCCGTGAGCGACGGCCCTGAAGTGCTTGATATTTTCAATTTTTATGCCGATCGCAGTTTTGCGGCTTACTCTCTGAAGCCGTTACCCGATGAGATGGCGTCCATGTTTCTGGAGCTTTCGAACGGGTATCCGGCGTTTGTTGCCCGCGACGAGAACGGCCAGGCCGTCGGGTTCGGTATGTTGCGTCCTTACAGCCCTATGCCTGCTTTTGCCGGCACTGCCGAGATAACGCTTTTTCTGAGAGACGGGTATACCGGGCAGGGGATCGGGAAGGTGATTCTTGACCATCTTGTGGAGCAGGCTACCGAAATGGGGCTTGTTTCGATTCTTGCGAGCATCAGTTCGCTGAACGAGGGGAGCATACGGTTTCATCTGCGGAACGGGTTTCAGGAGTGCGGGAGGTTCAGGGATGCGGGCGAGAAGCTCGGGAGGAGGTTCGATGTGGTTTATTGTCAGAGGATGGTTTAAGAATGTGGGAGGGAAGAGCTTGTTGGGTGTTAGGAGTTAAGTGTTAAGGGGGAGAAAAGTGTGGGCGGTTGGCGGGGAAAAATGTTTTTTCCTGAAGTCCCTGAAGTCCCTGTTGTCTCTGTCCGGAAAATTTTTTCTGTGAAAGTCAGGGTTAGTTGATTCGATAATTGGTGGCTTGTATGCCTGAACTGAATAATATCCTCCTTTTTTTTGCCGCGTCGGCGCTTCTTGCGCTTTCTCCGGGTCCGGACAATCTTTTTGTGATGGCGCAGTCGGCGCAGTACGGTCGTGTAGCGGGTCTGCTTGTAACGCTTGGACTCTCTACAGGTCTTGTTGTGCATACGATTGCTGTTGTTTTCGGATTGGCCGCCCTTGTGAAGGCTTCGGCGATTGCGTTTACGGTATTGAAGTTTATCGGTGCGGCTTATCTGCTCTATCTTGCCTGGAAGGCTTTTCGTTCAGGCACTTCAGCACAATCCGGAAGTTCCGGCCCGGTTGATTGCGTGAGGCTCTACAGGAGGGGAATTATCATGAACCTTTCCAACCCGAAGGTGTCGATTTTTTTTCTTGCTTTTCTTCCCCAGTTCGCCGATCCTGCCCGAGGGCCTGTTGTTCCTCAGCTGATGCTGCTTGGCTTGGTGTTCATTGCCGCAACCATGCTGGTATTCGGCATGTTCAGCATTCTTGCCGCCGGAGCGGGTGAACGATTGCGTCGGTCGGAAACCGCACAAAATGTTATCAACCGGATTGCCGGAGCGGTTTTTGCCGCGCTTGCCGTAAAGCTGGTACTGACTGAACGATAAAGCCGCCGGGAGCATTGTTAAGACAAGGCAGGCAATTGTTGTCGTTCAATGCTTTATCGGTTTTGTTCATGAAATTCCTTCCCGTACTTCCTTTTTCGGAACTTCCATCCGGCAGCCACCGCACAGTGATGGCCGGGCGCAGAAGAGTCTCGTTGTTCCATTACAACGGCAGGGTGACCGCTATCGAGCATGCATGCCTCCACAAGGGAGGCGATCTCGGGGAGGGAATAGTGCAGATCCTTGATGACGGGGAGCTTTACGTGGCCTGTCCATGGCACGGCTGGCAGTATAATATCCGGACAGGTCAGGCCCCTCAGGGCTATTTTGACCGTCAGGCGGTTTTCGATGTCAGGATAGAGGATGGTATGATACTGGTTTCTGAAAACCCCGTGATCACGGCTTTCCGGGCGGAACATGCGCATGACGGGTTGCAGGATCTGCGGCAGCTCGAATACCACACTACTCCGGATTCGGTGCATGTGCTGGGTATTTCGGCTACCAATATGAATCAGGCGCTTCCCCGTCCCTCCACTTCCGAGACGGCCCTGCAGGGCGCACTGGATTTTGCGGTTTCGGAGTATGGCGCCGAGACCAGAATGATCCGCCTGCGTGAGCTGCAGTTCAGGCATTGCGAGGGCTATTACAGCCGTCACGAAGAGGCCTGCACCTGGCCGTGCTCTATTACCGAAATGAATCCCGAAGACGGCATGACGGAGGTCTATCGTGCCATGGTACTGTGGGCTGATGTAGTTCTGCTGGCGACGCCAATCAGGTGGGGCAATGCTTCGTCGCTTTACTACAAGATGGCTGAGCGGCTCAATACGGTTCAGAACCAGATTACCCTGCACGACAGGGTTCTGATTCGAAACAAGGTGGTTTCGTTCATCATAACCGGGGGTCAGGACAACGTTCAGGGGGTTGCAGGGCAACTTAACGCTTTTTTTGCCGATCTTGGTTTTATCTTTCCTCCCTTCAACTATATGGGCTGGAGCAGAGGATGGATTGCCGAAGATATGCAGCATAACGTGAGCAGTTTCATGAAAAGCCGCTATGTAAGGCGTTCCGTAAAAGAGCTCGTTGCAAATGCGGTGCAGCTGCTTCGGCAGGTCAAGCGAATCGACAGCAGCCATATGCAGACACCAAAACCCAAAATTTCAGAGGCGTGCGGAGTGACTGCGCACGAAACGGAGTGAACCTGCAATATCTTTCCGGAAAAAGCAGTAAAAAGATGCTATATGGCTTTGAAAAGCCGTTCTTTTTTTCTTAATAGTTAAAATGGGTGTTTTTATAACTGCCGGTCTGCATATGTTTCTTTACGATTTGGGTTTACCGGTTACTGAGCATAAATAAAGAGGAGAGGGTACGATAATGAAACAATGGGTCCCGGTTCTTGTATCTTTTATCATGCTTGCGTGCTTGTCGCGACCTGCATTTGCCGTTGCCGGCATCGATTCCAGCATGTATTACCCCGATATCGCATCGTATATCGTCAAGGAGACCAGCGGTTCGAAAGTTTTTATGGCCAAGGATACCGGGAGGATCATTCAGCCGGCAAGTCTCACGAAAATTCTAACCGCGTTGATCGCCATCGAGAGCGGTAAACTCGATCAGGAGGTGCTGATCACAAAAGAGGCTACTCTTGTCGAGCCTACGAAAGCAGGTCTCAAACCTGGCGACCGGGTAAGGCTTCTGGATCTGGTCAAGGCAGCCATGGTAAGTTCGAGCAATGATGCGGCGTTTGCCATTGCCATTCATTTGAGCGGCAGTGTCGAAAAGTTCGTGACAGCCATGAATTTCAGGGCAAAAAAAATCGGTATGAAAAATTCTGCCTTTACCAATCCTGCAGGTTTTGACAAAGGACAATACGCCGGCAATATTTCAACAGCTGCCGATCTGCTGGCGCTTACCGAGTATGCGATAAAAAACAGAACCTTCAACGATATAGCTCAGATGGAGTCGGTATTGTTGACGGAGTTGAACGGCAACAGGTTTATACTGCTGAAAACCCACAACAAACTCCTTTCAAAATATCCCTATACGGTGGGAATCAAAACCGGTTTCACCCGTAGTGCGGGTAAATGTCTTATCGCTCGGGCACAAAAAGACAATCGTGACGTGCTGCTGGTGATGCTGAATGCTCAGGGTGATCGCTGGTTGCTTGCCGAAGATATGTTCGAAAAAGCATTCGCCCATCAGACAGTAAAGAAGCGTGATTATGCTTCGAAGGATGATGATGATTTCAATTATCGGCCCTGGAGGCGGTAGGCAAGGTTTTCGTAAACTATTTTTTGAAATATGGTTAAACATGTGGTTATGTGGCGGTTGAAAGAGCAGGCGCATGGCAACGAAAAAGCTGTCAATGCATTGCTTTTCAAAAAGAAGCTCGAGGCGCTCGATGGAAGGATTCCAGGGCTTCTCAGGATTGAGGCTGGAATTGATTTTTCGGGTAGCGCGGTCTCTTTCGATGTGGTATTGTATTCGGAATTTATCGACAGAGAGGCATTGGTCGTTTATCAGACGCATCCCGAGCATGAGGCAGTCAAGTCGTTTATCGTGGAGGCTACGGAAGAGCGGGTCGTGGTGGATTACGAAGATCGGTAAGAGGGGTGTCTTGGATCGTTGCCGGTGATAGGGGGCAAACGAAAAAACAGCAATAAAAAAAGCGGTATGAAATTAAATCATGCCGCTTTTTTATTCAGAAAGCTGTTATCGGATCATCCCTGAACGATGCATTCTGAAGGACAGACGGCGGAACATGCAGGTGAATCTGCATATCCTGCACATTCGGTGCAGGAACCGGCATCGATAACATAAACGTCATCACCAGCGGAAATAGCGTTCACCGGGCATTCCGGCTCGCAAGCGCCGCAGTAGGTGCATTCTTCAGTAATGTACAGTGCCATATCAAATTCCTTTCTTAAGGTTGTTTGTGAATTAGAAGGAAAGAACAATTCATAAGAACCCGAAAATATAAGCTTTTTTTCGAGCCGACAAAAAAAAGCTCAATAGTTCAGCCGTTATTTGGGCATGAATGGAAAGGGCAGCGAAAAAGGAAAGGTTTTTTCGACCATTTTTTTCAGATACTCCAGACGGACCGCTACGGAGGTGACGATATAGGGCATCACTTCAATGCTGAACGAGGCTTCTCCCATGAGATGCGCAGGAATCCCGCTGATCGGGTAAAGTTTGATGAAGTTGTCGTGCATGGCTTTCTGGAACTCTTCGGCTGATATACCGTTCGCCGGTTTGAGCAGGATGTTGAATGTGTTGTACCGACTCCAGTCATATGAGAGGATATTGCCTTTTCTTTTCTGTTCCTGGAAAAATTTTGTGCCGGGCAAAGGTACGGCAAAATTCAGAGATGAAAGTACGGCTCCGCTGTTTTTCGAAAATTCCACAATTTTCTCCATATCCTCGATGCTGTTCCGTACCGGGTTGATAAGCCAGAAGAGCATGAATGGAAGCTTGGCTTCCTGACATTTTCTGATTGCCGCAGTATAGGATGCTTCAATGTTTTTATCGTTCAGTTCCATTCCCGGCTGGATGCTGGGTTCAGCTTTTCCAAAATCGTCATCGAGCACTTCGCTGTTGAGCGATTCGAGGCCGATGCTTGCAACTACGCAACCGGTATCGGCAAGTTCCCAGGCCAGATTCCCTTCGCAGAGCAGGTTAGGTGTAACCTGTACGCCATATTTAACACCGGCGTTTTTGAACTTCTGCAAACAAGCCGATGTGTGTTCACGATCGTGACCGAAATACTCGTCGATAAACATGTACATGAACGGCTTGAAGAGTTTCTCTGCTGTGGCAAGCTGTTCTTTAAGCTGATCGGGATCGATGGCAAAATATTTTTTATGGTAGATTTCAGGTGTGACACACATTTTACAGGTGTGAGGACATCCTCGACTGGTAAGGATAGGAAAGGGACGCATATTGCGTGACAAACCATTGACCATGTCAATATGGGCGTGTGTGTTGTCAATGGCTTTCTTGATTTTGCGGTAGTCGAACCAGGCGCATGCAGTAACATCAGGGAAATCTTCTGCGATGTAAACCGGACGCAGTGTACGACGTTCGGAATCGGCCAGAATCTGCTCCCACATATTTTCCGCCATACCGGAAGCGACGCTGGCGTAGCGTGATGCTTCTTCGATGCAGAGCGACGCGTGATTGCCGCCGATGATACAGGGGACTCCGTGTTTGGCGAAGCCGTCTGCGATCTGGTATGCCCGTTGAGCCTGAATCGTCCAGGTGGTGGTAATGGCGACCAGATCATAACGGCGATTGAAATCGATCTGTTCTCCTATTATTTCGTCGATGTACTCTACATTATGGTTTTCTGGTGTCATTGAAATCAGCATGCCGAGAGCGGGAGAGAAGTAGGGGCGTATATAACCGCCCATAGCATAATCGGAATATTCGATATGCTTGATTTCATTGGGATTGACAAAAAGAATACGCATAACGGCAGGAATGGAAAGAGATTGTTGGCAAAACAGGCAACCAGTCCTAATCCTGCAGCGGTGTAATTGTGGCAAATGCTTATTTCCCGATGCCAAAAGGAGAAAAAGCGGTTCCTTCAGCCCTCAGCTCCCTTATTTTCTGCTGCGGTTTCTCCCGGACCAGCCCCAGAGAGATAATGCTCTTCAATATAATGAAAGGGACGCACAAGTTTAAACCTTGTGTAGGGAGAACTGAGGACTGGCGGATTTCGGGATAAAAGTCAGACCTTGATGATGCAGTCCACTGGACATACTGCTACACATGCGGCTTCATCGTGGTAGCCGATACAGTCGATGCAGACGCTTTCGTCGATAACATAGGTATCGTCGCCCTGAGTTATGGCCGCTACCGGGCATTCAGGTTCACATGCACCGCAGTAGGTGCATTCTTCGGTAATACGATGTGCCATGATTTTTTCCCTGTTTTGAGGAGTTCAGAAAGTTGTGTACGGTTAACATCCGTCAGTGATTGAAAACCCGGAGGCATAAGACAAAGTTCCTTTTGCCTTGGATAGTGGTTTCATTTGTTTTCATGGATCTCGTAGGCATTGATGATGTCCCTGACCAGTTTGTGCCGGACTACATCCGATTTGTCGAGATAGACGAAGCCGATGCCTTTGATGTTTTTCAAAATCTGTTCGGCATTGGAGAGTCCGGATACCATTGATGTTGGAAGATCGATCTGGGTGACGTCCCCAGTTATGATGGCTTTCGAGTTGATGCCGAGCCGGGTAAGGCACATTTTCATCTGTTTGCCCGATGCATTCTGTGCTTCGTCGAGAATGATGAATGAGTTGTTGAGTGTACGTCCCCGCATGTAAGCAAGTGGTACAATTTCGATGACACGCCGTTCAGTAAGGAATTTCAGCTTTTCTGCGGTCAGCATATCCTGAAGAGCGTCGTAAAGCGGCCTGAGGTAAGGGTCTATTTTCTGGGCAAGGTCACCCGGCAAAAATCCGAGGCTTTCGCCAGCTTCGACAGCCGGTCGGGCAAGGACGATCCGTTTGACGGTTTTAGCTTTCCATGCGGCAACGGCAATCGCTACTGCGGTATAGGTTTTTCCTGTACCGGCAGGTCCTATAGCGAAAAGGATGTCATTGGTTTTCGCCTCGTTCACCATGCGCCGCTGACCGTCGGTTTTTGCCCGTACGGCATAATCCGGAGTCGAGACAATGATATCTATATCGTCAGGCAGCGGGGGTTTCAGGTGTGGCGCAGGAGCAAGCGCAAGATTGATCAGCGCATTCAGATCATTTTCAAGCACTTCGCCATGCTTGTCGGCAAGAAAGATCATCTCCCGGAAAATCTGTTCAAGTACAGTGACATCCTGAGTGTCGCCGTTCAGGATGATTATGGAGCCTCTTGCGGTGATTTTGGTGTCGGGGAAAGAATTCCTGATTTTTTTCAGGTAGGAGTCGAATGGGCCGAGAAGGATGACCGGCTCAATACCCTGGATTTCGATTTTTTTTTCTGTGGTCAAAAGTCCTTGTGATTAATCTTTTTATGTATGGTTCTGCAGATCGTAATAAGGGGTTTCGGCGTCAAGATAGTTGCGTACATAGTCGCACACACCTTCTTCGAGAGGGGTCATCGGCTTGTGAAATCCTGCAGTACGCAGTTTCGTCATTTCAGCACGGGTGTGATACTGGTAACGCCCCTGGAGATGCTCGGGCATCGGTACATAGTTGATCTCGGGTTTCAGATCCAGAGCGGCAAACGTTGCTTTGACAAGATCGTTGAAACTTCTTGCCTCTCCGCTTCCGATATTGAAAATTCCTGATATTTCCGGATGATCGAGCAGCCAGATCATGATTGCGGTACAGTCCCGTATGTAGACGAAATCTCGCAGCTGTTCGCCGTCTTGATAATCGGGCCGGTGTGACTTGAAAAGATTAACCTGGCCATTTTCCCTAATCTGATTGAAGGCTTTATAGACGACGCTGGTCATATCGTTCTTGTGGTATTCGTTCGGTCCATACACATTGAAGAATTTCAGACCTGCGGTATGTTCAAGAATGCCTTGTTTCAGCGCCCATCGGTCGAACAGCTGCTTTGAATAGCCGTACATGTTCAGCGGACGGAGTGCGTCGATTCCGGTTTCATCATCTTCGTAGCCAGCGCTCCCGTCACCATAAGTGGCAGCACTTGAGGCATAGATCAGGCGGATGCTTTTTTTTATGCAGTATGTCGCTATGCTTTTGGAGTAGGCGAAATTTCGCTCGATGAGCAGATCTGCATCGGTTTCTGTCGTGGCGCTGATAGCGCCCATATGAATGATTGCTGTTATGTCCGGAAATGCTCCGTTTTCGAGGAGCGGAAGAAATTTATCTCTGGGAATGAAATCCGCAAAGCTGAGGCCGGAAAGATTCCGCCACTGTCCGGTAGCAGTAGAGCCGAGTGTGTCAACGACGACTATATCCTGACGTCCCTGCATATTGAGTTCCCAGAGCATGGCACTGCCGATGAATCCGGCTCCTCCGGTTATAATGATCATAATGCGCAGGTATTGTTAGAGCGTTAAGGTTAGCAAAATATGAAGGCCTGTGCAGAAAACAAAGGGCCGTTTCTCAATTAAGAAACGGCCCTTTGTAAAGGAGAACATTCTTCAGGCGGAGGCTTTCAGAATATCATCATAAACGAGCAGTTTGCGTCCCCAGAAAAGCCATGTGCGTATGGTGTCAACCGGTTTTTCAAGAATTTCGGATATCTCCCGGTGTTTCAGTCCTGATATTTCACTTATGAGAACCGAAAGCTTGATGTCTGCGGCCCGGTTTTTAATTGTTCTTGCCAGTCTTCCTGCCGATTTACAGGATTTTTCATTGAGGCATAATTCCGTCTGCTGTCCGAACCGGTCCACATAACAACTTCTGAAGGTTTTGAGAAGATCCTGTTCAGGCGTATCTATATCGGCATTCAGGTATGTGCAGTTGATAAGTTCACGTGACTGAGTCTCATTTCCTGTCATCCAGTAAGCGATGCTGTAGAGGTCGTCCAGCAGATCGAGCGGTGTTTTTGTTAAATATTTCATTTCAGCTCCTTCTGTAAGTATATCGGATAAAATTGATCCTTTTTTAAGTTATAAAAAAAATGAGGAATGTCCAGTTTTTTTTATAAAAAATCTTAAAAAGATGCTTTTTTTAGTGAAGTCGTACGGCTGGTTGTTGACCGGTCATATGCCATCATGGCGGAGGAAACGGTAACGATAAAAAATGAAAAGAGATATAAAGGATCTCCTTAATCCTGCGCTGCGAAATATTGCGGTATATAAGGTGGACGGGGGGCAGGAAGCTGCCGTCAAGCTGAATCAGAATGAAAGCCCGTTCGATCTGCCGTTCTGGATGAAAGAGCAGATTCTCGAAGAGTTTCGGCTGGAGCCATGGAATCGCTATCCGGACATCCTGCCTTTCAGGGGAATGGATGCCTACGCGGATTTTCTCGGAGTTTCGCGTGATTCGGTTATTATGAGCAACGGTTCCAATGAAATGCTTTATACGATATTTCTGGCTTGCCTGTCGCCGGGAAAAAAGATTCTTATTCCCGAGCCTTCTTTTTCACTCTATGAAAAAATAGCTCTGCTATTGCAGGCGGATATTGTTTCTGTACCCATGCAGCCCTCGCTTGATTTCGATGCCGATACTCTTATAGAGAGGGCAAAGCAGGAGAAGGTTGATTTTATTGTGCTTTCGACACCGAATAATCCTACCGGGAAATCGCTTTCCAGTCAGGATATTGCCCGTATTGTCAGGGAGTGCGATGCCATTGTTCTTGTCGATGAAGCGTATATCGAATTTTCAAGGGAGCATTCGGCACTTGTTCTTATCGAGGAGTGTCCAAACCTGATTGTGCTGCGAACCATGTCCAAAGCGCTGGCGCTTGCCGGGATGAGGATTGGTTTTGCCATTGCGAATCCTCTGCTGATGGCCGAAATAGCCAAACCGAAAATACCGTTTGCGTCGAGTCGTTTTGCCGAAATCACTCTGCAGCATGTATTGAGATATTATTATCTGGTAACGGATGCCGTTTCGTATATTCTTGGCGAACGCGAACGGATTTATATGGAACTGGAGGGAATCGCTTCCCTGGATGTGTTTCAGAGCGACACCAATTTTCTTATCATCAGAGTGCCTGATGCACAAAAGGTGTTTCATGCACTTGTCAGTTCAGGTATTCTTGTTCGTAATGTTTCGGGTTACCTGCTTATGGAGAATTGCCTGCGATTTAATATAGGACTGCGTGAGGAGAACGATCAGTTGCTTGAAAAACTCCAAAGCCTGTAGTATGGGTTTCAGGAAACTGACGGGAGCTGAAATGAAACGGCTGAGCCCCGCGGAACTCGAAGATTCGCCGAAATATCCGGTTTACCTTATGCTGCATAACATCCGGAGCATGTGGAATGTAGGTTCCATGTTTCGTACCGCTGATGCAGCCGGTATTGAAAAGATGATTCTTACCGGTTATACGGCAATTCCGCCGCGCAAGGAGATTGAAAAAACGGCGCTTGGAGCCCAGGAAACCGTGAAATGGGAGTACTGCGCCGATCCGCTTGATGCCATTGTTCAGCTGAAATCCGAAGGGGTGAGGATATGCGGTCTTGAAATTGCCGAAAACAGCCGTTTGTACACAGCAATGGAAAAAGAGGAGTTTCCGATCTGCCTGGTTGTCGGGAACGAGGTTGACGGCATCGATGACGAGGTGCTTTCGTGCTGCGATGCCGTGCTTGAAATTCCTCAGTACGGGGCCAAGCACTCACTGAACGTTGCCGTTGCTGCAGGTGTTGCGCTTTTTGAGCTTGTCAGGGTAGTTCGGGACGGGTTGTAACTTTTTAACCCGTTCGCGTGTTTTTCAGTTATATAGTTTAAATAAACATGTTCTTCAATGCTTCATTACAAGACATATGAACTCCCTGACACCGATGCTCCATGGGTTGTGTTTGTGCACGGAGCCGGTGGCAGTTCTTCTATCTGGTTTCTGCAGATCAAGGAGTTTATCAAGCATTTCAATGTTCTGCTTGTCGATCTGAGAGGACATGGCAAATCAAAGCATATCGTAACCTTCAAAGAGGACAGGCACTACAATTTCGAGGATATAACCCGTGACATCATCGAGGTTCTTGATGAGTTGCATATTGATAAAGCTCATTTTATAGGGATATCTCTCGGTACCATCCTGATTCGCAACATGAGCGAAATCGCTCCTGATCGCGTCAGTTCAATGATTATGGGTGGTGCGATCATCAGGCTGAATATAAGGGCAAAAGTGCTTGTAACCCTTGGAAACATGTTTAAGCGGGTTGTACCCTATATGTGGCTCTACAGTTTTTTCGCCTGGATTATCATGCCTCGCGAGCGGCATAAGAAGTCGCGTCTGCTGTTTGTGAACGAGGCGAAAAAAGTAGCTCAGAAAGAGTTCATGCGCTGGTTCAGGCTGACCTATGAGCTCACTCCTCTCCTTAAATATTTTGAAGAGAAGGATACCGGTATTCCCACGCTTTATCTGATGGGTGAGGAAGATCACATGTTTCTGCCGGCAGTCCGTATAATCATTACCCGCCATTCCAACTCATGGCTTGAGGTTATCAGTGATTCCGGACATGTTTGTAATGTCGATCAACCGCGGGAGTTCAACTCTCGTGCTATTGCTTTTGTCAAAAAGATGGATACTTTTTCGGCAAGAGAGTGCGAAGCTGGATTGCCGCAGCTTGCTGCCTGTTAGGCGGCAGGTTTGTTGAAGTGGTTCATGGCATGCTCGATGCCGTTGACGGCAAAATCGAGAGCTGCATCGACGCACACTGGCAGCACTTTTTCCATGGTTTTTTTTTCATCTTCACTGAATTTTCCCAGCACAAACGATGAGAACGAGGTGAGTGGCTGATCTTCCAGCCGGATACCCACTCTCATACGGGCAAATTCATCGTTTCCCAGACATTCTATAATATGCTTCAGGCCGTTTTGTCCTCCTGCCGATCCTTTGGCTCTGAGCCTCAGCGTGCCTGATGGCAGGTTGAGGTCATCGCAGATAACCAGAATATCCGGACGCTGAATTTTATAAAAGTTCATGGCGGCAACCACGGCATGACCGGACAGGTTCATGTAGGTCATCGGTTTGAGCAGAACGATCGCGGCGTTGCGCCAGCTGACTTTCGCGAAATGGTATTTACCTTTTCCTGCGGCGAAAGGGAGCTGAAAAGATTCGGAAAGTCTGTCGAGCACATCGAATCCTACATTGTGCCTTGTTCCCGAATACTTCGATTCCGGATTTCCGAGTCCGATGACAAGTTTCATGATTTCAGGTATTCACAGACTGAAAAGAAATTGAAAAAAAAGCGGCCTTCTTTGCAGAAGACCGCTGGAATGGTACGAAATGTTACCGATTTATCAAAGCAGCGGAGCTATGACCAGGGCAACCACGGCAATGAGTTTCATGAGGATGTTGAGGCTCGGTCCACTCGTATCCTTGAGCGGATCGCCCACCGTATCACCGACGACTGCGGCCTTGTGAGCATCGGAGCCCTTGCCGTACACCACGCCGTTGAATTCGATCTTGCCTTCGATTCGTTTTTTGGCATTATCCCAGGCACCACCGGCGTTGGACTGGAAGATAGCCATCAGTACACCCGAAGAGGTCACGCCGGCAAGCAGGCCGCCGAGCATGTCCTTTGATATGAAACCCACGACAACCGGTACCAGCACGCCCATGAGGCCGGGAAGGATCATCTCCCTGATGGCGGCCTTGGTGGAGATATCGACGCAGTGCGCGAACTCGGCCTCGGCGGTGCCTTCCCGCAGGCCTGGAATTTCCCTGAACTGACGGCCGACCTCGTTGATCATGTCGGAAGCCGCACGGCCTACGGCGCCCATGGCCATGGCGCTGAAGACGAAGGGCAGCATGGCCCCGATGAGCAAGCCTGCCATGATGATTGGTTCGGAGATGTCAAGAGAGGTGACATGCGCCTGCTGACGGTATGCGGCAAAGAGGGCAAGTGCGGTCAGTGCGGCGCTCCCGATGGCAAAGCCTTTACCTATAGCTGCTGTGGTGTTGCCGACGGCATCAAGCTTGTCGGTTCTTTCGCGGACTTCCGGCGGCAGACCGGCCATTTCTGCAATGCCTCCGGCGTTGTCTGAAATCGGCCCGTACGCATCGACGGCAAGCTGGATACCTGTTACCGAAAGCATGCCGAGAGCGGCGATGGCGATACCGTAGAGTCCTGCATAGTAGTGGGAAGCGACGATAGCCGCGGAGAGCACGAGTACCGGCAGGCCGGTGGACATCATGCCGATTCCAAGTCCGGAAATGATGGTTGTCGCCGCGCCGGTGAGGCTCTGACGGGCTATCTCGATAACCGGTTTGTTGTCCGTCGAACAGTAGTACTCGGTAATCATGCCGATCAGCACGCCGGCAACAAGACCGATGATGACCGCGAAGAAGATGTTGAGCGAGGTGTAGGTGAAGCCGTCAACCGTCCAGCTTGCGGGAAGAAAGTAATCGATGATGAAGTAGCTGAGCACGGCCATGATGATGGAAGCTCCGAACTCGCCCATGTTGAGGCCGGTCTGTGGATTGCCTCCCTCCTTGACTTTCACGAAAAACGAACCGACGATCGAGACGAGAATACCTACCGCGGCGATGATGAGCGGAAGGGTTACTCCAATGACCGGATTGACTCCCATGGTATTGAATACCGGGACGAACGCGGCTCCGAGCACCATGGTTCCGATGATTGCGCCTACATAGCTTTCGAAAAGGTCGGCGCCCATACCTGCCACGTCGCCGACGTTGTCGCCGACATTATCGGCAATGGTCGCAGGGTTGCGCGGATCGTCTTCCGGAATGCCTTCGTAAACCTTGCCTGCAAGGTCGGCTCCGACGTCGGCGGCTTTGGTGTAGATGCCTCCGCCAACACGGGCAAAGAGCGCGATGGAGGATGCGCCGAGCGAGAAGCCGGAGATAAGGTTGATGACTTCACTGACCTGGGTCAGGGCGGGGAACATCTGCGAATAGATGATAAAGAGCGTCGAGAGGCCGAGAATGCCGAGGCCGACTACGGAAAGACCCATTACCAGACCGCCTGAAAAGGCTATGTTGAGGGCCTGGCCGAGCCCGGTGCGAGCGGCGTTCGTGGTGCGGACGTTGGCTTTTGTTGCCACCTTCATGCCGAAAAAGCCGGCAAGTGCCGAACAGAAGGCTCCCACTACAAAACTGACGGCGATAATCGGGGAGGTACCCTCTCTTCCGCTGTTGGCGAAGCCGAGGAGGATGGCTACGGAGATGACGAAAATAACGAGAACCTTGTACTCCCTTTTCAGGAATGCGAGAGCGCCGTCGGCTATGTGCCCGGCGATTTTCGACATTTTTTCAGTGCCTTCGGGCTGTTTGGAAATCCAGGAGGCCTTGAAAAAGGCATAGATCAATGCAAGAACACCACTAACCGGAATCGCATAGAGAATGGTTTGATTTTCCATGTTTGTTTTTGGTTGAAAATTGCTTGAAACCTTGGAACCGAAAGAGGCAAGAAGGTGACTTCAGGCTTCCGGGGAAGCCTTTTGGTGCAGTCACGTGAATCCGCGGAATGCGGCGACGCTGTGGGTATGTAAGATGACATGGTAAATCATAACAATCATTGAAATTACGATTTATTACGGGGAGTTCAAAACACTACTTGTATGTCTTAAGCCCCATTTTTCTTTACACTTCTCGGCAGGAACTCTATGAGCATATATCCCGGAGCAGGTGTACCGGATAGTCTTTTAATCACTGAGGGTCAAATTCCCCGAAGCTTGCTTCGTAAAAGAATAATCTTCTTATGAATTCATACCCCGCTGCTTGCGGCGGGGTAGTTGATTCCTCTAAATCCGGTTCGGATTATTGAGATTTATGAAAAAAATGGCAACTTTAGTTTTCCTGTTTTCAACGGGATGTTCCTTCTCATGTTACTTGCTGGTAAAACATTTCTTTTAAGGGCACCTCTATTTATTATGGGGGAGCTTAAATTATTATAAAATATAAAAA
>DYNE01000069.1 GCA_020721225.1 Pelodictyon luteolum
CTGTTATATCCTTATATTAGTAATACTTATCTATTATTCAGCAAGCCCTAATTATCGTATGAACAGGAGTATATTGCAGAAAATCAACAGCTTTCAGCAACAGGTCATGGTAAAAGTAAAAATCTGCGGCATAACCCGGCTTGAAGATGCCCTTGCAGCCTGCGAAGCCGGAGCTGACGCTCTTGGATTCAATTTCAGTATAAACAGCCCTCGTTATATAGAGCCGGACAATGCATCGAAAATAATTGCGCAACTTCCGCCGTTTGTCGCTTGCACAGGTATCTTTGTCGAACACTCTCCTCATGAAATAAATACCATCTGCAGTTCATGCCGGCTTCAGGTCGCGCAACTCCACTCCAATCGATACGCTGCCGATCAGGTTCGGGAGATCCCCAACGTCAGAATCATAAAGGTTTTCCGTCCGGAACCGGGGTTTGAAACCGGAACGGTCAAAACATTTTCTAAAAAAAGCGGAGTCAGCAGTTTTCTTTTCGATGCTTACCGACCAGGAATGGAGGGCGGCACAGGAGAGCGAATAGAACAGCCGCTGGCAAAGACAATATTCAAAGAACTCAGGGGCTTCGGCTATACAATCCTTGCCGGAGGTCTCAACCCCGAAAACGTAGGGTCAGCGGTACAATTGACCCACCCATGGGCGGTGGATACAGCAAGCGGTGTTGAAAGTTCGCCCGGCATCAAAAGCCATGAAAAAATCAGGGCCTTCATAACTGCAGCAAAAAACGCCTGACCGAAAGGTCATTCAATTCTGAAACACCTGCCGGAGAATCAGCTCGGAAGCCGTATCGGGAAGTTCGACGGTAATGAGATGACCGCACTCCGGTACACACACGTAACTGCCTTTATTCGTCATCTCCTGGAGTTTACGGGCGTTCTCGCAGGTCATGATGGCGTCCCCTTCGCCGGCAACGAACAGCACAGGCATATCGACGGCTCTCACCATATCGGGCACCGAATCCGTGATTTCAAAAGAGGTAATCTGGCGGGTCGTCTGTTCTATGGCTTCAGGTGCGCACAGACCGAGGCTCTTGAAGCCTATGAGAATGTCATGAAGCATAACCGTATTTTTCGCAAGCACAAGTCGGGCAAAAATATATGCGGGAAGCCACCAGGTAAGACCGCGAAGCAGGTTGTTGAACATGAAGGTGATCGAAGCGGGAGCCACAGCTGAAACAAATGCGTTGTTAGGCAGGTATCCGAAATTGAAGAAGGTCATCGAAAGAATTCGCCCGGGAGCGGTTCGTGCGTAGTCGAGCGCCACGAAAGGTCCAAACGAAAACGCTGCGATATGAAATTTTTCGAGGCCGATTTTATCGACCAGTTCGCCGAAATCCTTCGCGAAAAAATCAATGTGGTAGTGGTTGCGCGGATCGTTGTCCGACCAGCCGTGACCGCGCATGTCGTAGGAAATGGTTCTGATCCCATGACTGTTCAGTTCCCTTATGACATGATGCCACCACATCCACCAGCAATCCCAGCCATGTATAAGCACCACAACAGTTGCCGCATCTGCCGGACCGGAATCGTGATAATGATGCACAATGCCGTTGATTTCGATAAAACGGCTCCTCTCCATGAGCTCAAGCTCGTACTTTGCGCGTTTGACTTCGGACGTGGTTGACGCATTGAGCTGTTCAAGAAGCTGTTGATGGTAGATTTTGAATTTACCGGTTGCCAGAGAAGGAATATGCTGCTCCATAACGATGCTTAAAATGTTATCGAGTCACTGCAGAAATATTGTAGAACCCTGTTCAGTAAACGGAAATATAGTAAAAGAACCTCGTAAATATCAGATAAATGCACCATTAAGGGCTCTGTTCATGACTGTTTTGTCTGGGCAGTCGTCTGAAAAAATATCTTTTCGCACTCCCGTCGGATAATCTCCTGCTGTTCAAGAATCAGTTCCGGATCGACCGTAAAGTGGTTAAGCAGTTGTGAAAAAATCTGGATCGAAGTTTCAAATTTCTCGGTCACCACAACGTCGGCTCCTGCTTTATAAAGAGTGTCAACCTCATCGAACGTCCTTGCCCTGACAATGACAAATGCCTTGGGATTTATTTCACGAATCAACGGAATACATTTGCGCACGGCGCCGTTGTCCGATATACCGAGCACTACGGCACGTGCATGATCAATCCCGGCCCGAAGCAGCGACCTCTTCTCCGTACAGTCACCGTAATAGATCGGTTCTCCTTTGCGGCGCATTAACCTGACAATCTCCCGATCAACGTCAAGCACCGAATATGAGATATTGGTTGCATGAAGCACCGCGGCGACATTCTGCCCGTTGACACCGAACCCGATAATCGCCGCATGAATTTCTCCGGCACAGATAATGGTACTGTCCGCGGGCCTGACGGGGGCAGCGCCCGAATCTCTTTTTGGAAGTGGAATAAAACCCAGCACCGGAGCGACCTGATCGGCTACTTTAGGAGCAATGGCGATCATGGCCGGAGTTACGATCATGGTCACAACAATAATGGCAAGCATGGCCTGAAACACCTCGTTGTTGATGATCCGGTTATTCAGGCCGGATTCGGCCAGCACAAAGGAGAACTCCCCGATCTGGGCAAGCGCCATTCCTGCCATCATGCTGACCCGCAGGGAGTAGCCGAGAAAAAGCGACACTCCGGCAACAAGCAGACCCTTGACCAGCAGGACGCCAAGAGCGATGGAAACAAAAAGGGGCAAATTGATCACCTTCACATCGAGCAGAAGCCCCACGGAGATAAAAAAAATACTGGTGAACGCTTCACGGAACGGATCGATGGTGAGACTTATCTGATGGCTCTCATCGGTACTCGCTATAACCATACCGGCAACAAATGAACCGAGCGCCAGAGAGAGACCGGCAAGCGACGTGAGATAAGCCGCACCGAAACAGATGACCAGCGCGCCTATAACGAGCACCTCCCGGGCATGCAGGGAGGCGATCAAACGTACCATTCGAGGCATGAACAGCCTGAAGCCGGTAAAAATGACTGCTCCGAAAAGCAATATGAACCCGACTTTTTTGAATATATTTTCTACGGACGGCGTGATATCGGGACTGAGAAAATTGATGCCTATCATCAGGGGAACGATGGCGATATCCTGAAAAATCAGGATACCCAAGGCTATTTTGCCATGCGGCAGGGCAAGCTCTTCGCGATCGGTCAGGATTTTCAGACAGATGGCCGTACTGCTGACGGAAAAAGCGAAGCCCATGAATATGGCTGCTTCAACCGTTATCGCTTTGCCGATACCGTACAACAACCAGTAGGCCAGACAGCTGACGGTAAGTCCGGTCACAAGAATCTGCACGATCCCGCCTACCAGCACGATTTTTTTCAGTCTCTTGAGCTCCTCAAGAGAAAACTCAAGCCCGATGGTAAAGAGCAGCAGAATAACGCCCAGCTCGGCAAGGGTTCCAATGAGCTTCTCATCATAAACGGCACCGATACCGGAAGGTCCAAGCACAATGCCGGTAAAAATCAAACCGATAACGGGAGGAATTCTGAGGCGCTGAAAAATGAGAATAATTGCGATTGCCAATACACCGATCAGCACCAACTCGCCGAGAAAATCAAATTCGTGCATAAAAAAACTGCAGATTCAGGTTGCCCTTGTCGTTCATCACCCCCGGAAGGGTGATGCCGGTGCCACGCTATCGTATTCCTTCATTACTTATTATTACAAAATATCAGGCTGGTTAAAAAATGAAAAAGCGGCCTTTCGAGCCGCTTTTTCATTAAAAAAAGGAACAGGTCAGACCTGTACGTACACCGACGACTTCGCGCCGCAAATGGGGCACTTATCCGGCGGGTTACCCAGTTCGATATGACCACAAATGGGACAGAGCCATACTTCGGTTGCGGTTATATCCTGTCCGTTCTGCACTGCCTCCATAGCTTTTTTATAGAGTTCAGCATGAACCTGTTCCGCCTTGACTGCAAAAGCGAACATGCGCTTTGCCGGATGACCTTCAGCTATTGCCTGTTCGAGCATGGGTGGGTACATCTCGGTAAACTCGCCGGTTTCACCATCTATGGCAGTCTGCAGGTTTTCAGCAGTCGAACCGATGCCGCCGAGTGCGGCCAGGTGGCCTTCGGCATGGATCAGCTCGGCCTGGGCAGTCGTTCTGAACAGTTTTGCAACGTTGATGAAGCCTTCCCTTTCGGCTTCCTTTGCAAAAGCAAGGTATTTCTGGTTAGCCTGGCTCTCTCCGCCGAATGCTTCCTTCAGATTCTCTTTTGTTGTAGGCATGGTTGTGATATTTATGATTGTTGATTGATCGGGTGCCATCAAGTCAAGTAAAAAAACGGTACCGATGAAAGACGAAAAAGATAAACAAGAGTAATAATGATTCGCAAATAATCCAAAAACGAGTGCCAATTACCGGTTTTTTTTATAAAAGCCTTTCGCCCGAATGAGCTCGAACCATTTGCGGCTCTGCTCCTCTGCGGCAGCCTCCGGCATCCAGTGAATAAAATTTGCAATATCCCTTACGGCAAATTTTCCGGTACCGGGCAGATCGATCAGCCTCGCTTCGCCAAGCTTCCATATCTGAGGCTGCCTCACCCTCCCTTTTTCAGGATGGTCGAATTCGAGAGGAGGAAACACCTTATCGAGAGAACGCCCGATCCATGCCGATTCAGGAATGGTAATGCTTGCGGCAAACTCCCCTGCCGGTTTCATTGCCGCACACCCTGCGGCAAGCACCAGCGGTTTGCCATATATGGCCGCAGTGTATGCTCCCGGAGAACCGGTAAAGCCGGCAGAAACGGTTCCGCCTGCGATACCGATGGACGGCTTGAACCCCGGCCCGTCGTTTTCACCGAGGATTCTCGATACCTGAAGCGCATCGAGAAAAGGATCTTCGGAACCGAATGCCGTTGAAAAGAGCATGACGACGGCATGATCGAGAAACCGATCGACAATACAGAACCGTTCTTTTTCAAGCAACCGGCGAATCCAGGAAAAAAACATGTTCTGGTAAATCAGCATTTCGGATGGCTCCAGCTCAAGGGAAAGACGTGAAAATCCGGAAACCCCGGCATAGAGCACAACGCCTTCAATTTCAAGACCCTTCACGGCGAACGGTCCCGACCATGCATCCTCAATTTCAACGTCGATCGTAAGGGGCTGAGAGAGCAGCAGATCGCTCACGGTATTGAACGTATGCGGTGTTTTCACTCGTGATTACCGGATAAATTGAAAAAACACAACATTTTTTTCAGCAGCAGCGGCAAAGGGTTGATCGACAGGCTTGAAACAGTTATATAGAATTTCACATTTAACCTTTCCAAAACCAAAACATTACCTGTTCATTTCCATTACCTCAGCCCGGCCATGTTCAAACCCAAGTTCTTCAGCGTACTTTCGGAATTAACCCCCCAGCAGATTTCCCGGGATGTCACATCCGGCATACTTGTAGGCATTGTCGCCCTGCCTCTTGCGATCGCCTTTGCCATCGCGTCCGGAGTATCACCGGAAAAAGGTCTCATCACTGCGGTCATAGGCGGTTTTATCGTATCGTTTCTTGGCGGCAGCCGGGTACAGATAGGCGGCCCTACCGGTGCATTTATCGTTATCCTCTACGGCATCGTAGAGCAGTACGGCGTCAACGGCCTGATGATTGCAACCATAATGGCCGGCGTTATTCTCATGCTCATGGGGTTCGCCCAGTTCGGTTCGCTCATCAAATTCATTCCGTATCCGGTTGTGGTAGGCTTTACCAGCGGAATCGCGGTCATCATCTTTTCAAGTCAGATCAGCGATTTTCTGGGCCTCGGCATCGACAAGGTTCCTGCCGACTTTATCGATAAATGGATCGCTTACGGTCGAAATCTGTCGACCATAAACCCGGAAAGTTTTCTTGTAGGCCTGCTTTCGCTCCTCATTATCGCGTTCTGGCCAAAAGTTTCCAAAAAAATACCCGGATCGATCATCGCCATCATTGCGGCAACCGCTCTGGCGCACTACCTAAAGCTCGACGTTGCAACCATCGAATCCCGATTCGGGGAAATTCCCTCTACCCTTCCCGCTCCTGCTTTTCCGGTGTTCGATTTTGCCACGGTAAAACAGCTGATCATGCCGGCCACGACCATTGCGCTGCTCGGAGCAATCGAAGCCCTGCTCTCCGCCGTGGTATCAGACGGCATGATCGGGAGCCGGCATAAATCGAATATGGAACTGGTCGCCCAGGGCGCAGCGAACATTATCTCGCCGCTTTTCGGAGGCATTCCTGTCACCGGGGCGATCGCGCGCACGGCAACCAACGTCAAAAACGGTGGTCGCACACCGGTTGCCGGCATGGTTCATGCCCTCACGCTGCTGCTGATCATGATGCTGTTCGGTAAATGGGCAAAGCTCATACCGATGCCGACACTCGCCGCCATCCTGATTGTGGTCGCATGGAACATGAGCGAACACCATGTGTTCCGCAAGCTCCTCAAAAGCCCCAAAAGCGACGTTGTCGTTCTCTTGACGACATTTGGCCTGACCGTTATTTTCGACCTGACTATAGCCATTGAAATCGGCATGCTGCTTTCGGTTTTCCTTTTTATGCAGCACATGGCAAGTCTTGCAAACGTCAACATCATTACAAGGGAACTGAAAGACCGCGAGGAGGAGGACGACCCGAACACCATCAGCACGAGAAGCGTACCGGAAGGCGTCGAGGTTTTCGAAATCAGCGGAGCAATGTTTTTCGGTGCCGCTTCGAAGTTCAAGGATGCCATGCATATCGTAGAAAAAGCCCCAAAAGTCCGCATCATCAGAATGAGGAATGTGCTCTCTATCGATGCAACCGGCCTCAACATGCTCCAGGAGCTGCTTGTCGATTCAAGAAAAACCTCAACCCATCTTATTCTTTCGGGCGTCCACGCTCAGCCGCTTTTTGCCATGCAGCAATACGGTATTTACGATGAAATCGGCGAGAATAACATTTTCGGTCACATCGATGACGCTCTCGACCGGTCAAGAGAGCTGCTCGGTCTGCCAAAAATGGGAAAACAGAAGGATTTCGTTCCGTCAGTGCAGCGCGATAACCCCGGAAAACCCTGAAAAAAAGAGCGGCTTGAATAAACATGCCGCTCCCCTCACTCGCAAAACGATTCCCCGCCTGAGCGCTTCGTTATAAGATAGGGGTAGGGAAGGCTCTCGCCTCCCCTCCCCTCCCTCCGGTAGGGTCGAGAACAGGCGCGACGAGTTTGCAGGGTACGGTGGCATTTCCAAAGTTTTCACGTTGGGCCTCAGTCCGGCTCCCATTCTCACGTTTCCAATTCCCGCCACGTCAAACCCGTCGTGCCGTTTTCCGGCAACGGGCTTTCCTGATAGCTTCTTCTCAAGGGTTATGTGACCGTTCGTACTGGTCGTGCTTTCAGCACCTCGGTGCAACCCGATACCCGTTGAACAAACGGAACTGGTCATACAGCCACTGCCTCTTCCACCGTTTCCAGCCGAACCCCTGACGACCTCGTGCTTGCATCAGATGGCGCCTGACTTTCTTTTCCACCCAGTCCTTGACATACCCGAAGGTTTTGCTTGAGTGACCTACTCTGAAGTAGGCAACCCAGCCTCTCAGAATGGGGTTAATCAACTCAACGACCCGACTTACCGGTTGGGAACGGAATCTTCGAAACACCTCCTTGACGTTGTGCAGCAGTTTTGTTCGTGCTGCCATCTTGGGCGCATATCGTACTCCCCAGACACCTCGGAGCGTTCGTACCCGCCGAAAGTCAAAGCCAAGAAATCCGAAGTTTTCCCCTTTGGCGAGATCGAGATACTTCGTCTTTTCCTCATTGAGTTTCACATCCAGCTTTGCCAACTCCTCTTTCAATCGCTGGATGGCCCCGTTATACAGCCAGTCCCATTTGGTGTGACTGTCTACAAGTACCACCACATCGTCAGCAAAGCGTGCGTATTCCAGATGGACGTATTCCCCTTCCCGCGTTACCTCTTTTGCCTTTTCAAGCATCTTGTCCACCTCATTGAGATAGATGTTGCTCAGCAAGGGTGAGATCACCCCGCCCTGTGGCACGCCTCGTTTGCCTCCGGCCTTCAGTATGAGCTTGAGCAGGTGCATGACCTTATCATCGTTGACTCGTTCCGCCACTTTCCCTAAGAGAATGTCGTGACGCACGGTGTCGAAGTATGATGCAAGGTCAAGGTCTATGACCCTTGTCTTGCTGCTCACTATGGCCTCGGCTACTCGTTGTACCGCTTGGTGCGCTGTTCGTTTCGGGCGGTATCCGTACGATCCCTCCTGAAAGTCCGCTTCGAAAATCGGCTCCAGAATCAGCTTCAGCGCCCCCTGTACCACTCGGTCTCGGATCGTCGGGATGCCGAGGGTGCGAGTTTTCCCCTTCCCTTTCGGTATCTCCTTCTGCCGGTTCCTTTGCGGCCAGTAGGTTTCTGCTACCAGTTCTCCACGAATGCCTTCAAGAAACTGTTCCAGTCCACTTTTCTCGATAGCCTCGAATGTCACCCCGTCAATACCCGGAGCCCCATTGTTCGCTTTTGCCATCCTGTAGGCTTCCTTTAGCGTCTCTATTTTGCAGACATGGACATACAAGCCCCAGAAGCGCCAGTCAGGTTCTGCCTTCGCCTTGAGGTATATTCTCTCCCTCAGGTCCTGCAATGGTAACGGCGTCGTTGTCATTCGCCTTTTGCCTCCCGTTTTGTTAGAGATCCTACTATCAGCAGGGCGCCTTCGCTCCTCGGGCATTACCCCGTATTATCGCTACTTCGCGCCCATCCGCCTCCCGCTCGCCTTCGACCCACTTCCCGGTGTCGCCGGTTATAGGGACTACCTTTCTCCGAATCTTTCTTCCGGGGCGAGACGGGTTTCTCCAGTTGCTTGGCGTATCCTTGTGTGCATGCCATCGCTACCACCCCGTCGAAGTGTTTGACCGCATCGGTCAGATTTCGATCAAACATGCTGCTTTCACCCTACGGTTGAGGGCTCAGCCTTTGATCCTTCGCATTTTCGGGGCCACCTGTGCGTTCACTTGCGTTACGGCCTGCACACTCACAATCTCCCTTTCGGAGACTTTGTCGATAGGCTTCAGGATTTTGGTCTCCCGCCACCCTGCTATCCAAGTTACGAGGCTTCTGACTCTTACCCCGGCAGGTCTATCTCCTGCTGAATACGCCAGCCTTTGCTGGACACACAACCGTGCAGGCGGTTCTCCCGCACACGGCTCTCCAGTCGATAGTTTCAACTTCG
>DYNE01000110.1 GCA_020721225.1 Pelodictyon luteolum
AGGTGGCGATTCCTTCCAGGGAATCAAATGACTGGGGATGCGTTTCCAGATACTGCCTGATTTCCCGGGCAACATTGACAACCCGTCCTTCATCGTCCATAGCGGGCACCATCCTTTTTTCTGACAATGGATCAATTGGATATTGATTGAAAAGCAACAACTATGCCATATCCACACAACAGACAACTGTCTGATATTCAGAGACTATCAGAAAAAGATCCATCCGGATCAGGGCAAAAAAGGCCGAATCCGGCAGGGATGATGGGGCATTTTAGCCCCAAACTGAAAGGAACCGTTATTCACACAAACCTCACGCGAAATGAAGATTTTCGTTCCAAGCCCAAGTCGAGGCGCAATATTTTTTCCCACGGGCATGCAGCAGCCATCCAGTCAACATTCCGGGGGTAAAAAGTTGATCATTTCCAAGAGATTTCCGATCCGTCTCCAGGGTTTTGAAGTCTTCTTTTCAGCTCGGGCAGGGTGCGGGGCACGAATCCGTATTGATTACGGAGCTTCAAAGAATCCTTTTCCTTCCGAAGTAGATCCATTACCTTCCGGAGGTTTTGTGTTTCCGCCTCCTCCTTCACATCAAGTTTCGGGTCTTCCACGGCGAAATACCCCTCGATGGTCGCCCTGAATTCCTCCCAGGAATCAAAACAGCCTTGATCCGTTTCGGAGATGGCCCGGATGACATCATCCCAGCGATGGCTACCTCCAGCCATCTGCTTCGAACAGTATTCGAAAAGTGTCTTCCACGGGTCTTGAGGGTGGGCCGAAGGATACCATTGTGAAAAAATCTTCTCGACACTGTGCCGGCCAAGCGCCCTGTAAGATTCAAATTGTTCCTCAGTGAAAAATTGATCCCCTGTGGTCTCGTGGGGGAAATCCGGGGATTTTTTCTTATAGTTCTTTACCGTTGCAAGCTTTTCATCAACGGTAAGACAGTTCTTGATGACGATCAGCAGGCTCTTCTGCCAGGGACGGTCTGGATAGAGGATACGTCCGACGGCATACGATATTTTTTTCTCTTCCTTTTCAAAAGCGGAAAGATCGATATCCACCTTGATCCCCTCGTCCACGTAAGCCTGACGCAGGGAACTGTTGAGGGAATCAAACAGGTACTCTTTATCCTCTTCGGCATCCGAGGCGATAATCAACCGAGTCCTTCTCCGCAGAAGGGGCAGGATCCCCAGGTTATCACCGCTGTGACCTCCATCACTCAAATAGACGAGTTTTAACCGCTCTTGCGAGTAGTTAGAGAGTTCCAGCAGGAACCACCACAGCCAGAACCGATGACGGGAAAGTCGTTTCTTGCCCGATAGATCACGTGGGTTCGCCATCCAGTAACCGAGCCTGACGCCAAAGATCCCGCAGGCAAAGGATGAGACCATTGTCCCTAATGATCCCATTATCGAGGTGACCGCCGCTCCGCTTATGGTCATCACCCTGGAAAGCTCAAGGTTGCCGTCGTCATAAGCGGACGTACAGATGTAGCCTGTCTTCTCCGAGCCCGAAAAAAGACGCGAAAAGGTAAAGACATCCGCCTTTCTCTGGAACCCCTTGAGATCTTTCGTGGCTGTCAGGTTGATGGCGGCATTCACGAGAAGATAGGGGCCACGGGCCGCACAAGCAGACTTCTGCTCAACTCCATTTTTTGTCTCAACACCGTGGAGGGCGACAAGGGGCATTTCTGATGCATCCCTCAGGATTGTCGTCGTTTCCTCGAAGGCGGCGGTCTCGCCCCTCCTGACGGTTCTCAGGAAAGCCTCCGCGAGCCTGTCCCTGTAGAAATAGTGAGGGGTCAGCCGGTTCAGATTCACCAGCCAGGATAAAACGAAGATGACCGCCGCAAGTCCAAACCCCGCAATACAGCATCGATGGACATTTTCACTCTTCACCCAGGCTGCGTCCAGGAGATGATGATTGATCAGGCTCCCGATAAAGGATACAGTCAAAAGGATCAATGCCGGCACAAGGAGAAACACCACCCACCGCTCAAGCTTTTCGGCCAGAATGTTTGTACCCCGAGACTTTTTCGACATGAACCGTTCCTTGATCGCGGGCCAGAGCTTAAAGCCGGCAATGTTGGCCCCCAGAAGAACGGGAATCCAGACGGAATAACTGACCAGAATCAGTACATGCAGGAGGCCTAAAACGAGAGTTCCGGCAAGGGCGCAAAGACATATTCCGGCGATATAATGGGCAAAAGAGCGATGCTCCCGGGTCCAGCACGATTTGTCGCTGCAGAATGCCATCGCGGTGAGGGCGGCTCCCGCACCCAAAAAAGCGGAAAGGGAAAATGCGGCCGGCAGAAGGAGGCCGGCTCCACCTTGAGGATTGCCTGCAAGAAGATGAGAAGAGAGAAGGGTAAGAAGAGCCAAGAGAA
>DYNE01000027.1 GCA_020721225.1 Pelodictyon luteolum
AGATATTCTCGTCGACTCGTTTTCGGAAATCAGAATTTATAGAGGTTCCCTTATGTGTCTTTAATCTTCGTTAAAGAGGAGTCGTCATACTTTTCTTCCGGTTGTCATGATCGCATTGCGCTCTGATTGCCTGACAAGCTATAAACAACTATAAACGGAGAACAAGAATGAATCTCAGGAAAAATACAGGGCACGCCATCCTGATGCTTCTCGTGAGCATGATTACGCTCTTATCGGGCTCGTTACATGCTTCAGACGACAGGTTGCGTGATATCGACGGTAACGGCTATCGTACGGTAACTGTCGACAAGCAGATATGGATGGCCGAAAATCTCGATGTAAGCCGTTACCGCAACGGTGATCCTATCCGACATGCCGCGACACGGACGGAGTGGCTCGATGCCGCCGCCAAAGGGGAAGGGGCCTGGTGCTATTACGGTAACGACAAGGAAAATGCGGAAAAATACGGACGTCTTTACAACTGGTATGCCGTTAACGATCAGCGCGGTCTTGCTCCGGAAGGATGGCATGTGCCCGGCGATCAGGAATGGTCGGCATTGACAGCTTTTCTGGGAGGCGAAGCTGTAGCCGGCAGCAAAATGAAAAAGGCGAAGCGCTCTCTCTGGCGCACAGCGAACGAAGTCGCAACGAACTCCAGCGGATTCAGCGCGCTTCCGGGTGGATTGAGGGGCATCGACGGCGGCTTTATCTTTGGCAGAGAGAGCGCATATTTCTGGACCTCTACGGAACATTCCCCTTCGCTTGCATGGTACAGGGTACTCAACTATCATGCCGCAACGATCGTCAGAAGCGGCGAGGAAAAAATCGACGGCATGTCGGTCCGCTGCGTCCGCGACTGATTTTCCGGAAATGCGGGAGGAATGTGTTCATGATGGAATTGTACTTGCATACGCCATTCACGAGTCGGAGGAGTTACGGCATTCCAGCGCACGGCGAAACAGCCTGAATTGCCTGGCGGCATGCTCGGTCAGCATAGAGCTCTCTCCGGTGATCATCGCCTGTATGACCTGTCCCTGAAGCGTACCGATGAACATGGTTGCGGCCGATCGCGCATCGACGGAAGGATTGATCTCTCCCGACTTTTTGCCTTTGGCAATTATATCTGTAAGAAGAGAAGAGTAACGGGCAAGCATATCACGAACGATTTTCCTTGATTCCGATCCTTCCGGATTCTGCAGTTCGGCAAAGAGCATCCGGGGAACTCCCGGGTGCTCTGCAACGAACGCAACATGCGTGCGGTATATCCGTTCAAGGGCATCAAGAGGAGAAGCCGCGCCAGAAGCAGCCTTTTCGACAGCGGAAAAGAGCTCCATGGTTGTCCACTGCATCACTTCCTGCCACAACATATTTTTCGTAGGAAAATGCCTGAAAAGCGCAGCCTGCGTCAGACCCATT
The DNA here is from genome assembly GCA_020721225.1 of Pelodictyon luteolum. Taxonomy (GTDB): domain Bacteria; phylum Bacteroidota; class Chlorobiia; order Chlorobiales; family Chlorobiaceae; genus Chlorobium; species Chlorobium luteolum_C. Next base: position 1,417 of record DYNE01000027.1, read on the forward strand.
CTTGCGGCTACCGCTTCGGTGGTAATTTCCGCCGGATTCAGGCCGGCTGCAAGCTGCAGCACCGCCTGTACGCTCATGGCACGCCGTTCGGCTGCCGGAAGGGATTTTGCTGTTCTTTTGGTCATGTCATTGTAATCTTTTTTGTAAGTTAGTGATCAATAACTTACTTTAAAGGCAAACAAAACAAAAATACTTGTTGAAAGAGAAGTATAGTACTTAAACAGAGCTGATTGTGATGCGATCTTTTATCTTTTTCCTTCTGTTACTCCTGTTTCTGCCCGGTAATCAGGGAGCAGCGGCTGGAGCGCTGACCTTGCAGGGTGCCATACGCGAGTCGCTCGAAGGGAATCCTTCGGTCGGTATGGAACGCCAGAAACTCCGGCAGCTCGAAGCGGACTACCGTGCGGCACGCGCAGGCCTGCTGCCGCACCTGTCGGCAACCGCATCCTATACCCGTCTTGCTCCTGACCGGCTTGCCATGGCCAGCCTGCCGGGAACGACGCTTTACGATCGCGAGGCATACGGAGGCATCGGTCTGAGCCAGCTGATCTTCGACGGCAAAACCAACGCCCTGCGCAAGGCGGCCGCAACAGCTGCAGGCGCACAGGAAACCCATGTGGTTTCTGCGGAGAACCTGGCGGCATATCAGGCAGCAAAAGCATTCATACAGGTACTCGAATCGCGTGCGCTCCAGCAGGCTTCCTTGCAGGCGGTCGAGCGTGCCCGCTCGTTCGAGGCCATGACCACAGCCTATTTCAATGCCGGCAAGGTCACCCGTCTCGACCTGCTGCAAGCCCGCAGCGGACGGCTCGATAGCGAAGCCTCGCTCGTCAGGGCGAAGGAACTCGGCAAGACGGGCATGGCGCTGCTTGCCGCCGTCATTGGCCGTGAGAATGTCGACTTCACGGTGGATGGCAGGTTGCCGGTCGCCGTTCCGCCGGTACCTCCGGATTCGATGACCCTTGTGGTTGCCATGGCCCGCAACCCGGATATGCAGCGTTTCCGGAAACTGGCCGATCGCGCCGGTTATACTGCAGATGCCGCAAAGGGGGCTCTCTATCCCACAATTACAGCAAAAGCTGGAATTGGATATCGTGATCGTGACATCGGCGGCGGAGCACGCGAATGGACTGCCGGACTGCAACTCGATCTGCCGATCTATGATGGAGGCGCCCTGAGTGCAGGAATCGCCAGAGCAAACGCAGCGCAGGCCGAATCGCGCGAAGCCGAGCGATCCGTCAGGCTTGCCGTTCAGTCGCAGTTGCGTCGAGAACTCTCGACATGGCGAACGGCCTCCGCCGACCTCCGTTCGGCGGAGGAGTCCATCGCTGCGGCCCGCGAATCCCTCGATGCCTCCCAGGCACTCTACCGGGTCGGAAAGGCAACCGCGCTCGACATACTGACGGCGCAACTCGGTCTTTCGCGGGCCGAGACCGAACGCGCCGGCGCCCTTGCCGGTTATGCAATTGCCCGGGCAGGCGTGGACCTGCTCATTGGTTCCAGCCGCAGCTTCACTCTCAACAGTAAAGGAGAAACTCCCTGATGTCGCCATCAATACCCGAACTTATTCGTAAACCAGCCGTCATCGCAGTTGCGGCGATTGTTGTGATTCTGTTTGTCGCATACCGTATTTTCTTCGGCGCTGCAGCTGTCGAAACCGTAGCGGTGCGGCAGGGTTCGGTCGAAGCGCTTGTCAACGGCCCGGCAAGAATCCGGGCAAGGGTGCCGGTGTCGATCACCCCTCGTTTCGCCGCCGAAATTCTCGAAGTGCGGGTCGATATCGGCGACAGCGTCCAGGCCGGAGAGGTGCTCGTGCGCCTCGACGCTCGCGACCTGCAGGCCAGAACATCGGCATCGCGCGCCATGCTGGCCCGTGCGGAGGCCGATCTTGCGCTTGCCATGAGCAATGAGCAGCGCGACCGCGATGTATTCAAACAGGGGTACATCAGCCGCGCCGCAATGGAGGCGACCTCCACCCTGAGCAAACTCAAGCAGGCGGAAGTTACCGTCGCAAGGGAGGAGCTGGCCTACGCAGGTACCCAGGCAGAATACGCCACGCTCACCGCCCCCATGGACGGTATTATCACGGCAAGGCTGGCTGAACCGGGCGACAACGCTGCGCCGGGAGCCCCCATTCTGCGCATGGTCGATCCCCGCACTCTCCAGGCTGTAGCGCTGATAGACGAAACAGTAGCCGGACGAATCAGGCCGGGCATGCCGGTAATTATCCGAAAGCGTACCGGCGGCACAACTGCCGGCAGGGTATCGCGTATCCGGCTCGAAGCCGATGCCGCCGCGCGCGAGTTCCTGGTCGAGGTTGACTTTACAGAGCTTCCCGACCGCTTTGCCATTGATCAGGAAGCCGAAGTCACCATTACGACCGGCAGGGAGAAGGGGCTCACGATTCCGATTTCCGCACTGATGCAGCAGGAGGGACGGCAGGGGGTACTTGCGCTCCGCAACGGACGAGCGATGTTCCAGCCGGTTGAAACGGGAACTTCCGACGGTAAGCGAGTTCTCGTTCGGAAAGGTCTCAAGAGCGGAGAACGGATCGTTCGCAATGCGGCGGGCGTGAAGCCCGGAAGTCGCGTGCGCGCAAAAACGGGGGAGTAAAAAAATGGATCTTGCTATAAAGGATGTGCAGCGCCATGTCGGCAAATTCATCGCCACCATCATCGGTGTCGGGCTTCTGATGTCGATCGTACTTATCATGAACGGCATCTATCAGGGTAACACCTCAGACGGTGTCTGGCTTATCGATAACACTGCGACCGACCTCTGGGTAGTTGAAAACGGCCGGGGCGGCCCCTTCAACGAGCAGTCGCGCATAGCCGAGGAGAGCTGGAGAAGCGTTGCCGCCATATCCGGCGTCGCCAAGGCCAGCCCCTTCATTTCCTACACGGTACAGCGCCGGGTGGCGATGCGCGAGCAGCAGTTCGCCATTATCGGCTACGATGTGTTCGGTGGCCTTGGCGGGCCGGGGCGGATCGTGGCCGGGCGGCCCATTGCACAGGCTCACTATGAAGCTGTCGCCGATATGAAGCTCGGCCTCAGGCTCGGCGACACACTGCATCTCGGCGTACACGACTATACTGTGGTGGGACTGACCCGCAAAGCGGTCGATGCCGGGGGGAACCCGCTGCTCTACCTCTCGCTGCACGATGCGCAGGAGGTGCTCTACGACCAGGACAACCGTGCGCGCGAACGCTCGCGTTCGGCGGAAACGGAGCGTCTGATCCGGTCGGGTTACTCTTCCGCAGAGACGCAGCGTTTGCTCCCTCTGCTCTCGGACGGAAGCGGAACCGTCAACGCCGTTCTCGTCAAACTCCGGCCCGGCGCCAGCATACCGCGCGTCGCCGCCGACATCGAGCGGTGGCTCTACCTGAGCGTCTATACCTCCCGGCAGGAACGAAACCTCATGCTCGAAGGACGGCTCAGGAAAATGGCGGCCATTCTCGGTCTTTTCCGCGCGCTTCTCGTGATTGTATCGCTGGTGATCATCGCCCTGCTCATCTATGTGCTTACGGTCGAAAAAATCAAGGCAATCGCCACGCTCAAGCTCATAGGAGCCTCGAACGGCATCATCGTCCGCCTCATTCTCGAGCAATCCATCGTGCTGACCGTTTCGAGCTTCCTTTTTGCCTGGGTGGTGGTCCAGCTCACGTACGATCATTTTCCGCGCACCCTCGTGCTTCTACCGCACGAGACGCTGGCAAGTTTTGTGGTCTTTTTCATCGGGGGTATGGCGTCGAGCCTTGTCGGCATCGTGCATGCACTGCGCACGCCCCCTTCACTCGCACTCGGAGGCTGATATGAGCATCGTACAGGTCGAAGGACTGCGCAAGGTATTCGGTCAGGGAGAGCTCGCCGTCGAAGCGCTCAGGGAGGTTTCCTTCAGCGTCGAGCCGGGAGAGCTCATGGCCCTGCTCGGCCCGTCGGGTTCAGGCAAAAGCACGTTGCTGCTCTGCATCAGCCTCATCCAGGAACCCTCGTCAGGGCGCATTACCATGAACGGCCGAAAGATTTACGACAACGGCTGGACCGGAATCGACGTGCGGCGGTTCCGTCGCGAAAACATCGGCTTCATCTTTCAGGCCCACAACCTCATCCCGTTTCTCAACGCCCGCGACAACATCGCCATAGCCATGGAGATCAACGGCGTGCACTGGAAAGCCGCCCGCAAGCGAGCCCTTGAACTTCTGGATTATCTCGACCTGTCCAACCGTTCATCAGCACTGCCGGCAATTCTTTCCGGTGGAGAACAGCAACGTGTGGCCATCGGACGGGCCCTTGCAAACTCGCCATCGATCATTTTCGCCGACGAACCCACCGCATCGCTCGACACCGTGCGGGGCACGAAGGTAATGGAACTGCTCAAACGCATCGCCCGTGAGCAGCAGACTGCAGTCATCACCGTTACCCACGACATCCGCATGATAGAAGGATTCGATACAATCTATCACATTGTCGATGGGCGGCTTGTCGTCGATGACGCCGTCGCAGAAAGCACGACGGCGTAACAGAGCATATGCCCCCCGGAGGCCACATCGCAGCCGACTCAGGAATCAGGGCTTCTGCTTCGGCCCGTAGGGAGAGGTTTGGCCGCTGCCGTCAGAAACGCCGTCGCCGGAGTTCGGAGCCGGGCCTTCGGACTGCGACGTATCGCCGGCACCTGAAGCAGACGCAGGCTCTTCCTCCTGAGCCCCGTTAAGAATAGCTTCCTTAATCCCGGAAAACAGCTTGTCAAGCCCCGATCCATACACAGGAAGGGCTGTTCCGGCGGCCAAAATACCGGAAATCGCAAGAACAGGAATGAATTTTTTCATGCTGCACCACCTTTATTGTTTTATCTGTTGGGGGAAACGCCGAGGCAGGGGAGTCGCTCCCGGACAACAGACAATCTAACGAACGCTTTACTTATTTGCTTCCGCAGTTGCCGGATTCCCTCGATTTCCAATTTTTTTTGCCGGATGAAGTTTTCCTGTTCAGGGCGTCAAAGCGGGGATTGTTCGTATATTTATTTGCACTGGCGGAGCAGAGAAAGATTATCTCAGGAAGAAAACGGATCTCAACCCAATAATGACAATAGGCGTTTTCAATGGAATCTAAAAAACGAGCGGCGAACACAAAGCGGGCCGTTTTCGTGCATATGCTCTTTCCGCTCATGCTTTTCATCCTGTTTCCGTCTCCTGCAGCGGCAGGGGATGCCGCGCTTGCCAGGCTGTTCGCCGGGAAAGGCGTCGAGGGCACAATGGTGCTTTCGTCGCTGAAGAGCGGGAGGACAATTGTGCACAACGACAAACGGGCATGCCTGCGGTTTCCTGCGGCTTCAACATTCAAGATACTCAACACCCTGATCGCACTTGAGGAGAAGGTTGCGACGGGAAAGGATTATCTGATCAGGTGGGACGGCAGGCGGCACGATTTCCCCGACTGGAACCGCGACCAGACTCTGGAGAGCGCGTTCAGGGCTTCATGCGTCTGGTACTATCAGGAGCTTGCCCGCCGGATCGGGGCTGAAAAGTACCGGCGCTATCTTGGGCAAACGGGCTATGGAAAGCTGCGGGAGCCGTTCGACACGACGACCTTCTGGCTCGACGGTTCGCTGGACATCAGCGCATCGGAGCAGGCGGATTTCCTCAGGAAGCTCTATCTGAAAGATTTGCCGTTCAGCGACTCCTCGTATGCGACGCTCAGGGAGATCATGGTTGCAGAAAAAACCCCGGAATTCACGATCTACGGCAAAACCGGATGGGCCGCATTCGCAAACCCGCAAATCGGATGGTATGTCGGTTCTATCGAAATGCCTGATGAGGTCTGGTTTTTTGCGCTGAACATCGATATCCATGATCCCAAAGAGCTGCCGCTTCGGCAGTTGCTGATTCGCGAAGCGCTCCGGATTAAGAACATTATCGATTGATGTGGCTGCAAGCGGAAAGAAGCGGAGATTTGTCGAAAACCTTCTTGAACAGGAGATTTATTTTTTCGACACGCATGGTGAACTCATGCAGCGCCTTCGGAAATGCACCGAATATCGATAGCTTGAAATCACACCCGTAAACTGGTTGAACGGCAGATTTTTTTCAGGATGTTTTTTCGCTTGGAGAAAATGCGCTCTGTATGATACCTTGAGGGTTTGCTGCCAAAGGGGAAAATGCTTTTCAATTTTTGACTTCCGGATCATTATGATAGTGTCGCAACCATAAGGTTGACGACTGAAAATCACCTTGACTGGGGCGACTCCTTCGATATGGCGACAGTTTCCGGTTTCATCGGAGATGCCTTGGATGAGGTCGGGGGATTCCATGACGATATTTCAGATGCGTATATCGAATTTTATGACCGGTTTTAAGCGATAATAAATGATTGCCTTGCATTGTTCGATCCTGGAGGGAAAACCGATGCTCTGGAGTGAGGGTCGTGTTCCGGGAGATATCAAAGAACTTCGCCGTGCGCTCAAGGCAATCGGCGTGACCTTTACGATTCGCAAGCCAATGACGAGAGAGGTTGTTGCATGGCTTCCTTGCCGGGGGGAGGAGCGGGTGCCTTCTTCGCCATTGATTGGTGATGAGCCTGATAAACGCCGAAAATCATCTCTCAAGCCCTTTACGATCATCGCGCTTCCTCTTGAAATTCCCTTGAGCCTTGCATTGTTCGCTTGCGCTCGCGGTGGCAATATCCCTGGTACAGGTACTTTTTTCGGGACATCTTTTTTATGGACAAAGAATCTTTTCGAGGTCGCCGCGCATATTGTTTCGTCTCAGAGGTATCTCCCTTCGCTTGTTTGCGGTAACATGCAATGGGATGGACGCTGGGTTCCTTATCCTGAAAATTCCGTTGCATCGCGACTCGATACACTGACGGAAACTATGCCTCCTGTATGCCGTTGTCTTTCATCGGACGGAAAGGCGCATCCGGAAACCTCAAGAAAAGAGGTACAGGCAGAGCTGTTGCAGGGTTTGGTGGATTCACTTGTCCGGTTTTCCTTCGATACCACGAGTCGCAAAGCGTTAAAGCCATTGACGGTACATGACGCCTGGATGGAATCGCTTTCAGGCAACATCCCTGAAATAAACTGGGAACGCAAGCCGGAAATCAAAGCTTTTGCCCGGGAGCTTGCAAAGTGGCGCCGCCCGCTGGATGTTTATGCCCAATCTCCCTTCAATTTCTGCTTTCGCCTTGCAGAGCCTGCCCTCAAGGGGAAAAAAGATATCTGGCAGCTCACTTATCTGCTTCAGCTGAAAAGTGATCCGAGTCTGTTGCTTGAAGTCGGGGAACTCTGGACTCCGGAAAGCGACGCATCACTACAGGCAAAGAGCTATGGGGTTGATTGTACGGAGTTCATGCTTATGGCGCTGGGACAGGCGGCGGCGCTGTACCCCGCAATCGTCGAAGGCTTGAAACCGAAAAAACCGGGTGGCCTGAAGCTCGATACCGAAGGGGCATTCAGGTTTCTTTCCGGGTATGCCGCCATTCTGCGAGGTGCCGGGTTTGTTGTCATGCTTCCGTCGTGGTGGGTTGGCAAGGGGCCGCTGAACAGGATGGGGATAAAGGTGCGCGTAAAAGCGCCGTCCATGAAGGGAAGTGGTAACGGCATGGGTCTTGATGAGCTGCTTTCATGCGATTATGCTGCGTCACTTGGCAGCGATGAGATCGATCTGGACGAACTTCGCCGTCTTGCCGGGCTGAAAATGCCTCTGGTCAGGGTGAGAGGGCAGTGGCGACAACTTGACCAGCGGGAACTTACCGAAGCGGTGCGTTTTCTTGAAAAACAGCGATCAGGCGAACTCAGCGCACGCGATGTTCTTGCAACGGCTTTTGGCACCGGTTCGATTGAGACCACTCTGGTAGCTCAATCTGTCGATGCCGACGGATGGATGCAGGATCTTCTGAAAAAACTGAAAGGAGATACCCGTTTTGAACTGCTCTCGCAGCCGGATCGTTTTCAGGGAAAGCTTCGTGAATATCAGATGAAGGGGTATTCATGGCTTGCTTTTCTGAGAACCTGGGGGCTCGGCGCCTGTCTGGCTGACGACATGGGACTTGGCAAGACGGTACAGACTCTCGCCCTTTTGCAGGAGGAGAGAAACAGGGGGGAAAAACGGCCGGTGCTGTTGATCAGCCCGACCTCGGTTGTCAACAACTGGAGAAAGGAAGCGGAACTGTTTACTCCCGATCTGCCGGTTCTTGTGCACCATGGAGCCGACCGGCATAAAACCGCTGCCTTCAGGAAAGCAGCAAATGCATCGGCTCTGGTGATCTCAAGCTATGGACTTTTGTTTCGTGATATAGCCACGTTGTCGAAAATGGAATGGGCCGGAGTTATTCTCGATGAAGCCCAGAACATCAAGAATCCCGAAACGAAACAGGCAAAAGCGGCCCGGACATTGCACTCGGATTACCGGATAGCTCTTACCGGTACGCCGGTTGAAAATCATGTTGGCGACCTTTGGGCTCTGATGGATTTTCTCAATCCCGGTTTTCTTGGCAGTCAGACTTTTTTCAGGGAAAAATTTTTCTATCCGATTCAGTGGTATGGGGACAGCTCTGCCTCTGAAAGGCTGAAAGCCATGACGGCGCCATTCATTCTGCGCCGGCTTAAAACCGACAGATCCATCATTTCCGACTTGCCTGACAAGATCGAAATGAAGCAGTATTGTACCCTTACCAGGGAGCAGGCCTCACTCTACAAGGCGGTTGTTGACGAACTGCAGGAGAGAATCGAAATGGCGGAGGGGATCGATCGAAGTGGCCTTGTTTTGGCATTGCTGGTTAAACTCAAGCAGGTATGCAATCATCCGGCGCAGTTTCTCGGAGACAATTCGACGGTTGAAAATCGTTCAGGCAAGCTGCAGCGCTTGACCGAACTGCTGAGTGAAATCCGTGAGAGCGGTGAACGCACGCTTGTTTTTACCCAGTTCATGGAGATGGGAAAGCTAATGCAGAACTATCTTCAGGAACTGTTCGGCGAAGAGGTGTTTTTTCTGCACGGCTCACTCGCCAGAAAAAAGCGTGACGAAATGATCGAAACTTTCCAGAATGATGATCATGCGCCACGAATTTTCATTCTTTCCCTGAAAGCGGGTGGTTCCGGTTTGAACCTGACCAAAGCCAACCATGTTATTCATTATGATCGCTGGTGGAATCCTGCAGTTGAAAACCAGGCGACAGACAGAGCGTTCCGTATCGGGCAGAAATACAATGTGGAGGTACATAAATTCATTACCGCAGGAACGCTTGAAGAGCGGATCGATGAAATGATCGAGAGAAAAACGGCAGTTTCCGGAACGGTTCTCGGTAAAGGCGAGCAGTGGCTGACAGAACTTTCGAACAGTGATCTGAAAAAACTCATCATGCTTGGACGGGAAGCAACAGGAGAATAATACTATGGCGTATTACGGCTGGTACAAACCCGCTGTTCCGAAAAAAGTCGATAACGGCATCAGGGCACAGAATAAGCGTGGCGCATTTGCCCGGCAATGGTGGGGAAAAGAGTGGATTTCGAGGCTTGAGCGCTTCAATGACAGCTCACGACTTGCACGAGGACGGGCTTATGCATGAAAGGGACAGGTTACCGATCTGGTTGTTACGAGCAAAGGTGTTTCAGCAAAAGTTCAGGGGTCCAGGGTAAGCCCGTACAAGGTGGTTCTTCGACTTACTCCATTTTCGAAAGAGGAGTGGCAGCGTCTTATCGATGTGCTGACCGACAAACCGATTCATCTGGCTCAGATGCTTGGCGGAGAAATGTCGGAAAGTATCGCGCAGCTATGCAACAAAGAGGGGCTCTCTCTTTTTCCGAAATCCTTCAGGGAGCTGGAAGCATCGTGCTCATGCCCTGACTATGCAAACCCCTGCAAGCATCTTGCTGCTGTGTTTTATCTGCTTGCTGAAGCGTTCGACCGTGATCCGTTTCTTCTTTTTACCCTGAGGGGAATGGACAAGGATACGCTTTTCAAGGCTCTCGGTGGATATCGAGACAGTATTTCCGAAAAGAAAAAGAAAAAAAAGAGTATAACGGAATCGCTGCCTTCCGATGCGGAGGCCTTCTGGTCTTCAGTCGGGGAGATGGTACCTGCATTACCTCATCAACAGCCGACAGGGCCGGCCATTCTAATCAAGCGGCTCGGTGCGGTTCCGTTCTGGCGGTCGGACAGAAATTTCATATCCGAAATGGAAATAGCCTACAACATGGCTTCAGAACGCATAGAACAGGTGATGCAGGAATACCGTCAGACTGACGAATCAGATCAGGAAGGTTCGGTCAGTTGTTTGTCAGTTTCGGATTGCGAGGGAAGAGAAAAGAAGTCGGAGTTTGGGTTGTCGAGCACACGAACGGCGCCGGCGAAACGTTTGTCGTAGTATTTCTGCTGGAGCTTGTCTTCGGTGATACCTTTTGAAAGAGAGGAGTGTACAAAAGTGTCGTTGCCGACGAATATGCCTACGTGGTTGATGCGGCACCCTTTTGTCTGAAAAAAGATCAGGTCGCCGGGCTTGAGTTCACTGCGCTCGATTTTTTTCCCTATGGTCGCCATCTCCCACGACGTACGGGGCAGTCTCATGCTGAAAACCCGATCGTACATGAAGCGAACAAAACCGGAACAGTCGAACCCTTCGGGAGTCTGGCCGCCGAAACGATATCTGATACCGAAAAACTGTTTGACATCGCTGAAGAAGCTCTGCATGGAACAGGATGTCTTTTCAGGTTCGGATTGTGCGATGTTATTTTCAGGAGAAATGGCGGCAAAGGATTCGGTAAGAGGAGTAAGCGAGAGTGTTGTAAAAAAGAGGACAAGAACGGAAAAGAGACGGAGCTTATGCTGCGGGGTTCCCGAAACGGAGCGCGGTCGGCAAAAAAAATTGGTAGACAGCATATGCGAAACTGTTTATTAAGGCAGCCCGAAAAACCAGCAGCCTGCATTCCTGAAATTACAGGAAAAGAGGACCGGCTGAACAGCATCGTTACGATTTTTCGGCGAGCCCGGGTAAATGTTTACTTGGGATTGCCTCTATGGCTTTGCATTTAAGTTATAAATGTACGTGTTATTTTATGTTAATTCCAAACAATTGCCGAAAAACATGATGCTTTTTCTGCGTTTTCCTTTCATTTCGGGCATCTGCCTGAAAATGCATAACGCATGAATTTATAAAGCTTTTTCATGGAGCAGTTCCTGTTGTTGCGGAATATCGTTACCTTTGTGCTATGTGTGTTTATTATCTGAAGCAACCATTTTTCTTTTTTATGACTCCTTCCGACGATCTGTTTAAGCCGCTTTCCAGCGAAGAGCTCGATGAGCTTGAAGATTTTCTTCTTCTGGATGGTCATGAAGATAAATCCATGACGCTTGACATGCTGGATGGATTTCTTGCCGCACTTGCAGTAGGTCCTTCGCCTGTTATGCCCAGCGAATGGCTTCCGATGGTTCTCGATGTAGAAGGAAGAACCCCGCCTTCGTTTGTATCTCCCGAGGAAGCCTCGCGGATTACGACCCTGATCATCAGGTGTATGAATGCAACGGCCGGTGTTTTTGAGGACGATCCGGATAGTTATCAGCCGCTTTACGATCAGTGCGTTTTTGGCGATCCGGAAGAGGAGGAGTTTGCCGTGAAAGCGTGGGCACTTGGCTTTATTCTGGGTATGGAGCTCCGTTGGGACGACTGGATACCGGTTTTTGATGCGGTTGATGAAGAGGGTGATTCGGAGGTGTTGCTTCTGACCCCGATATTTCTGCTTTCAGGAACAGATGAAAATCAGCCGGAGTTGACAGAGGAGGATCGTGAATCGTGGCGCGAACTGATTCCGGAAAGCGTTTCCGGCCTGTACCGTTTCTGGCAGATGTACCGCGCTCAGGAGTAAGGCCGGCCGTGAAGCTATATTTGCCCGGAATGAAACATGCGTTCTTTGTTCTTCTGCTGCTTCTGCTGCCTTTCAGGGAGAGTATTGCAAGAGAGCCTGATATGATGTTGGCCGATCTGGCGGACTATGACTCCTCGATTATTCTCGACATACGTTACGCGACTACAAACAATTTTACCGGCAAAAAAGTCTATCCGGCAGCAAGGTGTCTCTTGCGTCGCGATGTCGCCATGCGGCTGTTGAAGGTACAGGAAAAGCTTCGGGCAAAGGGGTACCGGCTGATCGTTTTCGACTGTTATCGTCCGTTGTCGGTGCAGAAGCATTTCCGGGCTCTATTGCCCGATGAACGCTATGTGGCGGATCCGGCCAATGGGTTGCGCCACAATCGCGGAGCCGCAGTCGATGTGAGCCTTGCTGACAGCACCGGGAGGCCTCTGGAGATGCCTTCGGGTTATGATGATTTTTCGGAGAAAGCGACGAGAGGATGGTCCGGTTCTTCCACCGCTGCCCGTCGTAACAGCGAATTACTTGATACAGCCATGGAGGAGGAGGGGTTTGAACCGTTTTCCGCAGAGTGGTGGCATTTCGACGCTGCCGGGTGGGAGCTTTACCCGGTTTCGGATTTTCCTCTTGAAAAAACCGGCGGCTGCGAAGAGTGAGTACAATGCGGCAACTTGGCGTGGTCATTACCGGAGGAAGTGCGGGATTAGGGTTTGCGCTGGCCGCCGGTTTTCTCGAGGCTGGTGATCGAGTGGTCATTTGCGGCAGAAATGAGGCTCGTATAGAGAGAGCTCTCGAAGCTCTTGCCATCCGTGTGCCGTCAGGGGTGGTGCATGGTATGGTTTGCGACGTTTCACATCCTCCGGATCTGACGCGCTTTTTGTCGTTTGTGCGTCAGCGTCTCGGAAGGGTGGACCGGTGGATCAACAATGCCGGAAGCGCAGGGTCTCTGCAGCAGTCACTCTGGGAGCTGCGGAGTGAGGAAATGCTCGAACTCTGCTCGACCAATCTTGCAGGAAGCATGATGGCGTGTGCCGGAGCGCTGAGGCTCATGCTTGAGCAACCACCTTCACAGAATCCGGTTTATCATTTGTTCAATATGGGTTTTTCGTCTGCAGGTGCCCGTTTTTCGCGTTCTTCGATACCTCACCGGGTCTCAAAAACCGCCGTCACATCACTCACTGCGTTTCTTTCGGAGGAACTCCTGAGAAACGCCATAACTTCGATCGGAGTTCATGAACTGAGTCCCGGAATGGTTAAAACCGACCTTCTTTTTCGCGGCGTTTCACCTGAAACCGGCAGGTTTCTTGATGCTGTCGCCGAGGAGCCGGAAAAAGTGGCAAAAACGCTTGTTCCGAAAATCCGTCATGTCGCAACCCGCAACAGGCCTTTGCGGTATGCTTCATTTGCAGAAACCTTTGTCAGATCGATCAAAGCGATCCTTGTTTCCCGAAAAGCCTTTTCGGCACCATAACAGGGTCTTCACCGGTACGATCCCTGATGCCTTGTTTTTCCGATAAGCCAAAAGGAGCGTAAACGACTTTTTTATTGAGGGATAACCTGGTTGTAAAGCGAATATCTGCCAAGAATGTTTCTTGTATAGTTGACTGGCATGATGCCGTTGCAATAACCGAAATCAGTCACTTCATCGCGGTAGTAGAATGGGTCTGATTTCAGTTGCATGTACCGCTCGACGCTTCCTTCCCATACCTCCGGATCCCTTCCGTATTTACGGGCGAGTTCCTGTGCGTCACGAACATGGCCAGGCCCCGCATTGTATGAAGCGAGAATGAATCGTATGCGGTTTTTCGGATCGGGGATCTCCCGCCACTCCTTGTGCAGATATTCAAGATAGAGCGTACCTGCTTTCATGTTGGCTTCCGGATCGAAGAGGTTGGTAATGCGGAACATCCGCGCGGTTCCAGGCATGAGCTGCATGAGGCCCATGGCTCCCGCCCATGAAACCGCCTGCGGATCGAATCGCGACTCTTCATAGAGCAGCGAAGCCAGAAGACGCCAATCCCAATCAATGGTCTTTGCATATTTTTTTATCAAGGGATCGTAGACGGATATCTCTCCGGCTTTATCGGAATAGAAGGCCTGAATTGCCTGTTTACTGAAGGAGTACTGCTGCCGATAGTATTTATTTTGCAGAAGGTTTGTGTATGTTTTTGTTTTGTTATCGGCCAACCAGCGGTTCAGGGTTGCAAGCAGTTCAGGAGAGCGCTTTGATACTGTCCAGGCAAGCGGCATGTTGTCGCTGATGATGGTTTCGAAGTCCAGATCGGGATATAGGGAGCTGTGCGCTTCCGCAATATTTCTGTCGGCAATCGTGTAGGCGATTTTCCCTTCTGAAACCTCACGGATCAACTCTCCGGTACTTTTGGATCCCGGCACGGTAAGAATATTGAGATCGATCTTTATCGAACCCTCGATTTTTTTCAGTTGGGTGTAATAAGCAGAACCCGATCTGACATGGACTGTTTTGCCGTCAAGTTCCCCGAGTTTTCTTATTGGTTTGTCATTGCTTGTTTTTTTCTGAACGAGCACCTGACGGGTATAACTGATAGGTTCGGTAAAATTCACTTCAAGCTTTCTGATACCGGTGATCGTGAGATTGTGGGCTACGAGATCACCTTTTCCGGCTCTGAGGGCTAAAAGGAGGCGGTTCAGGTCGCGAACCAGCACAACTTCCATTTCCACACCGATATCGTCACTGAACTTCCTGGCAAGTTCATAGCTGTAACCCATCGGAGTCCCTTTATAGATAAAGTAGTTGATCGGATCGTAGGCGATGATAACCCTGAGTTTTCCTGATTTTTTTATGGCATCGAGATCTTGCGGCGTACGCAGGAAGTTGCAGAAGGCGAGGGCGAGCAGAACAACCGCCGATGCGATACCTGCAAAAATGGTACGGTTCAAATGGTAAGGAGGCTTTGCCTTTTTCATAGTGAGGGCAAGACAGCATCAGATAGTTCGCTCCACAAGCGCTGATAAGCTTTTGCAGCTATGGCCGACGGCAGTACGGCATTGAGTGGTGCCCGGTAGATGCCCATCTTTTCAACTTCAGAGTTATAGGGAATGCTCTGTTTGAGAAAATCCGGCTGACTTTCACAACTCTCTATAATGTCGCGATGCATTGACTTCCGTTTTTCGACCATCGTGAAAAAGGCCTTTATTTTCGATGCGTCGAGACCGCTGCTCTCGAAAAATCCTTTAAGCTGCTCATAGGTACGTATCGAAAGTGTTGTGGGAATAACCGGCACGAGAATGATATCGGCAGCGGCGAAGATGCTTTCCGAAAAAAGCGTGAGGTTCGGCGGACAGTCAAAGAAAATATACCGGTATTCATCACTCAGTTCTTCAAGGTTTTTTCTGAGTTTTTTCTGTGGTTTTTTCTCTTCCAGAAGTTCAAGATCGAGGTTGCGATAAGAGAAGTCGGAGGGAAGCAGATCGAGCTGATCGTAGTCGGTTGCCTTGATGTTCCGGTAAATTTTTTTGCTTCCCTGCAGAAATTTGGTGCTGTTGTATTTTTCACCGGCAGCTATTCTGAAGTAGTAGGAACTTGCGCCTTGAGGATCGAGATCGCAGATCAGCGTAGAGAGGGAATTCCGGGATGCAAGATAGGAGAGGTTGACCGCCGCTGCGGTTTTTCCTACTCCGCCCTTGATGCTGTAAAGTGCAATGGTTTTCATGTTCGATCATCGATTGAGAAGCTCCGTGACAAGAGTTTCGGTTTCGTCGTTATCAAAGCGCCTGAATGTTTGTTTGAAAGCTTTGCGTTCTTTTTCCTGCCGGCGATGGAGCATAACGATAAGTCCGCCAAGCGCAGCAGCCAGTTCAGGATTGGCCGGTTTCGTTTTCATGGAATCGATATATCTGTACAGCGCATGCTGCTGTACGGCCAGATCGACAAAGGCGCCGAGGTTTTCCTGAAGTTCCTTTAGATGCCTGACGACGGGGCTGATGGTTTTTTCGGGAAAAAGCGATGAAAAGAACTCAAGAAGATAACGCAGCTTTTTGCAGTCTATCCTTAGCGCGTGCAGTTCGCTGTCGGAAGCCTCGGCAGGAATGGCTCTGCCATGGCGGATGACTTTTTTCCAGGCTTTGCCAATGGTTTTTACTGCAACGCTTATGCCCGGTTCCTGGCCGGGATCGGATTCTCGCTCTGTGCCGGGAGCATTGAGGGCATCGTTCAGAAGCAATTGCCATTCGTCGAGCATCGTGCGGTAGGTTTTTGAGCGCAGAAAGTCGCCAAATCGCTTCAGCTCGACTTTTCGGGTTGCTTCGAGTTCCCCGAAAAACGGAGCAAGGTGAACGGCAAGCAATGGTGGGAGAGTATCGAAGTAAGCTGTTTTTTTCAGCATATAAACGTCGCAATCCCTGAGCGTGTTGCATTTTTTTCCGATATCGCTGAATGCCTGACGGTATCTGAGGATTATTTCCGGAGGGAAAATGCCTTTGATCTGGCTTAGCAGGGAACGGGTTCTCCTCAGTGCTACCCGGTAGTCATGCAGAAACTCTGTGTCGATACTGCCAAGAATGCCCGGTTCATTGCTTTTCATGATGCCATGCGTAAACAGCAGAAGTTCGGCGGCTGAGATTCTGACAGGATTGCCGGGGAGAAGCGCAAGACGGATTTTCGGGTTGTAATCGTTGACCCGCACACCTGCCGAGTCCATCAGCAGCATGAACATGCTCTTGACATCGAGTCGGCTCTCCGTACCGAAATGCTCTTCGAGCTTACGGGAGATCATGAGATTTTCATCCTGAAACCCTTTCAGCGGCTTCAGTGTGATCAGCCCGGCAATCCGTTCCTTCCGGTTTCCTTTTATAAGAAATAATGTTTCAGCGAAAAGAAATCCGGTCGTTTTTTCAATCTTGTCAAGAATCCTGAACGTTACCATATCGCTCTCGATGGTGCACCTTTTCATGAGCGCTCTGAGGCCGGCAAGGGACTCGAGTCTGTTTCTGATTGTACCGAACGGAAGAGTTGAGGGCAGAAAATGGGATGGGGACGTTTTTAAAGAGAGTGAGGCGCTTTCAACGCCGCTCTGCAGGTCGAGTAGAGAAATCGTTCGGTTTTTAACGACAACGGTCGTTTGGTGCTCGAAACAGCGCCAATCAAAGGTATCGTAATAACTTCGCCTTTCTTTTCTGCGAAATTCTTCGTGAAGATTCAGATAGGGTTGAAACAGTACCGTGAGAGACGGGGTAGCGACTCCTTCGGGAGACTTGAAGCATATGGTATTCAGGAGTGCTGCCATCTTCCCTGCATTTATGGGCACCTCGATAAAGTTATTTCGCTCAAATGCTGCGTTGTCCAGATTATTCCGGACTCCGTCCGCCCTGCACCCTGATCGTTTATCACACTGAAATAGAGGTGACCTTATGATCGTAAGTGATTTTTTCAATCTGTAGAAAAAATATAGCAAGAACTTGACGATATACCCTATAGTGCCGGTCGATAAAAAACGCCTCCAAAAAAGAGTACTGCAACCGAAAACCGGCGCAACATACCATGATATACGTTTGTCGCTGTTGATAAACCCAGCATTTGTTGCCGCTTTTTTTTTAAATAGAGCGGGTTTTTTCTAACTTGCAGTTCATGAAAAACAAATCTACCCATGAATCGTCTCCTTGGTTTTTTTCTGATTTGCGTATTGTTTCTGGGAGCCTGTTCAGAATCGTCACCTGAAAAGGCCGGTTCAGAAAAAAGGAAAGGGAGCCTTCGGGCCGGGCTGGTTTTTGATGTGGGCGGTCTGGGCGACCGATCCTTCAATGATTCGGCATATCACGGTCTTGAACTGGCTAAAGAAAAATATGGTATGGATTTCATCCATACCGAGCCGTCCGGGGAGGGTGCAGATCGGGAAGCCGCACTTCGTCAGATGGCTGCTGATCCCGATATCGATCTGGTAATCGGCGTCGGACTCTTGTTCAGCGAAGATATCGCTGCCATAGCACAGGAGTTCCCCGACAAGAAGTTCGTCTGTATCGATTACATTGCCAAGCCCGGTGTCAGACTGCCTGAAAACCTGTCCGGTATGGTGTTCGAAGAGAAAAAAGGTTCATTTCTTGCCGGAGCGATCGCCGGTCTTGTAACCAGGACCAATACCGTAGGTTTTATTGGCGGCATGGAGTCGTCTATTATCAGAAAATTTGAAACCGGTTTCGCTGAAGGGGTAAAGTATGTCAACCCCTCAGCAAAGGTTATTCCTGCTTATATCGGAATGACGGGAAGTGCATTTACCAATCCGGCAAAAGGAAAGGAACTTGCACTCGGTCAGTTCGCACGCGGTGCGGATATCATCTATCAGGCTGCGGGAGCGAGCGGCATGGGAGTGATAGAGGCGGCCCGCGAAGCGAAAAAACTGGTAATCTGCACAGATCGCGACCAGGAGCCCGATGCGCCGGGATTCGTCCTGACCAGCATGGTTAAATCGATTGACCGGGCATTGCTCAAAACCGTTGAGGATGTGCTCGGCAACACATTCAAAGGCGGAACGGTAACGGTTTTCGGAGTCGCAGACAGCTATACCGATTATGTATATAACGAGAAGAACGCTTCGCTTGTAAGCACAACCGTTCATGATCGTGTAGAGGAGATTCGCGGGAAAATACTTTCCGGCGATATAGCAATAGAGGATTAGGTCGCGGCGAAGTTCGACTCTGTTGAGAGCATTTGCCGTTCTTTAAATGATTGAAGTACAGTATTGGTGAACAAAAAAATTCTGGTGACTGGCGGTACGGGTTTTATCGGATCGCGTCTTGTCCACAAACTGGCCGCTACGGCCGATGACATTCATGTTCTTGTCAGGAAAAATTCGGATCTGGTATCTCTGAAGGATATTCTTGACAGGATAACCCTTGTTTACGGTGATGTGACCAACCGTCCCTCTCTTGACAGCGCCATGAATGGGATGGAACTGGTCTATCATTCCGCCGGACTTACCTATATGGGCGACAAACGAAATCCATTGCTTCAGGCCATCAATGTCGATGGAGCAAGGAATGTTCTGGAAGCCGCTCTGGAGGCGGGAGTCAGACGAGTGGTGCATGTCAGCTCGATTACCGCAGTGGGTATTTGCGATGGAAAAAAGCCGCTTGATGAATCATCGCCATGGAATTTTGATCGTATCAACCTCGAATATGCACGGACAAAGCATCAGTCAGAACTTGCTGTGGCGTCAGCCATTAAAAAAGGTCTTGACTGCGTGATTGTCAATCCAGCCTACGTGTTTGGCGCCGGAGACATCAATTTCAATGCGGGTCGTTTGATCAAGGATATTTATAACCGGAAAATTCCGTTTTATCCTCTTGGGGGCGTCTGCGTAATCGATGTAGAGATTGTAGCCGAAACCATCATTGCTGCAATGGAGAAAGGAAAAACCGGCGAGCGTTACATTATCGGGGGAGATAACGTTTCGTACAAAGAGCTTATGGAAACGATTTCGTCTGTAGCGGGAGTGCCCAAAGTCGTACTTCCTCTGCCGTTCTGGATGGCGAAGGTGTTGAAATCGATACTCGATATGATCAAAACCCGTAACGGAATATCGAAGCTTTTTAACCTTTCCATGTACAGAATTGCCTCTGAAAACCTGTTTTACGACTCGTCGAAAGCTGCTCGGGAGCTTGGCATGAGGCATGAATCTCATCTGAACAGCATCAGAAGTGCGTTTGACTGGTATCGTGAGAGGGATATGCTGTAAAATAAACGTGATTTATATTCCTGCCTGCAGCAAGCGTAGTCTCCGGTCTGCGCTCGCAGCCTTTTCATCGATCGTTCGATATATTTTTATCCATTTTTTTTGCAATATCCATGCCGTCAAACACTATTGTTGAGCGTGTTGCTGCAGATCTCAGCAAATACCCACCGTTCGATGTGCTTGAGCCGTCAGTTCTCCTGGACCTTGCCTCCTGCATATCCATTCACTATCACGAGGAAGGTGAAGTGATTTTCAATAAAGGGGTTCTGCTGGGGGATGCTTCGTTCATGGTTATGAAAGGGGCCATCAGACTTTTTGACACCATCGACGGCGAAGAGGTGCTGGTGGATCTCTGTGATGAGGGGGATATTTTCGGGGTTCGGGCAATTTTCGGCGGCAGCACCTATGTTCTGAGCGCTCACGTTGCCGAAGAGAGCCTTGTCTATGAAATGCCGATCGAGAAAATACGAAGCCTCATTGCAGCCAATACCTCGCTTTCCATGTTTTTTGCAGGGGAGTTCGCAAAAAGCATGCAGGTTATGGAGAGAACCCTTACCAATGCATTCGATCAGCATCGGGTACGGTATAATGAACAGTCCTGCAGAAGCTTTCTTGAGCACGAGACGCTTGAGGTGAAGCCGGTGACCAATGTCATTACCTGCTCTCCGGATATCAGCGTCAGGGCGGCCGCTAAAATCATGTCGGACTGCAATATCGGTTCGATACTCGTAGTATCTCCGGAAAACCATCCGCTTGGTATTATTACCGATACCGATCTGCGCAAAAAAGTTGTAGCGCAGCCAGGCTCCGTCAATGAGCGTCCGGTGCACGAAATCATGAGCAGCCCGGTCTATACCATTACTGGAGGCAAAACAGTGGCCGATATGGTGATGCTGATGGTGAAAACAAAGCTTCGCCATTTCTGTATTACTGAAGACGGTACGGTGGACAGTCCGCTGCAGGGTATTATTTCAGAGCATGATATCATTACCTCTGAAGGAAACAACCCGGCAGTGATCATGAAAGAGATCATGGCTGCCGAACAGGTGGAGCAGCTGAAAAAAGAGCGTGACAAAGCCGAAAACCTGCTTCAGGTTTATATCCGTCAGGATGTGGCTGTTCATTTTATTTCGAATATCATCACTGAAATCAATGATGCCCTCATCGTCAAAGCGATAACCTTTGCCGTTGCGGAACTTGAGCATGAAGGTTTCCGCAGGCCTGCCACGCCATTCTGCTGGCTCTCTCTGGGCAGCGAAGGACGAAAGGAGCAGCTGCTGCGTACCGATCAGGATAATGCTCTTCTTTATGAGGATCCGCCGGAGGGAAGGGAAGAGGAAGTTCACGATTACTATCTGGCTCTCGGCCGGAAAGTAACGGCCATGCTTGTAGAAACGGGTTTCGAAAAGTGTCCTGCAGAGGTTATGGCCAGTAATCCGCAATGGTGCCAGCCGGTATCGGTCTGGAAAAAATATTTCAGCCGCTGGATTCAGAATCCGGAACCGAAAGCTCTGATGCATTCAACGATCTTTTTCGATTTCCGTCCGGTTTACGGTGAGGCCGTTCTGGCTATGGAACTTAAGCGGAACATTTTCGAGGAGATTGCGACAGGCAGGGGATTTCTTGAGTTTTTTGCAAAAAATGCGCTGCAGAATCCACCGCCTCTCGGATTTTTCAGAAACTTCATGGTCGAAAAAAGCCGTGACCATGCCAATGAGTTCGATATCAAATCAAGAGCCATGATGCCGCTTTCGGACGCGGCAAGAGTGCTCGCTTATGAGTTGAGAGTTCCTGACTATCTGAGCACCTCCGAGCGGTTTCGCAAACTTGCGGAACTGATGACGCCTGAACGCGATCTCTGTCTTGAAGCTGCCGGAGCTTATGAGTTTCTGATGCGGCTGCGGGTTGTGAACGGATTGCGGCTTGTTTCGTCAGGTCGCTATATCAATCCCGAAAATCTGAACAAAATAGACCGGCAGATGCTTCGAAATGTTTTTGCAACGATAGAGCAGGTACAAAAAACCCTTAACCTGAGATTCCAGCTTGACTATATCCGTGATTGATCGCGCAATCATAGAGGCGGGTCTGTTCCGTTGCAGGAAAAAAGCGCTGCCTCCTGATGCATGCCGTTACCTGATGGAAAACAGAAAGAAAATTCCGGCAAAAAAACCGCTGAGCGAGGTTCGTTTCGTTGTTTTTGACACCGAAACAACCGGATTCGACCTGAAAACGGACAAAATCATCTCTATCGGAGCGATTGCGCTTACGGCACAGCGTATCGAAGTCGGAGATTCGTTCGAGGTGCTGGTACGGCAGGAAAAAGTAGGGGATCGTGAAGCGGTAAGCGTGCACGGCCTGCTTCGCAAGGATATTGCATCGGGTATAGACGAGAAAAGCGCGGTTACGGCATTCCTCGATTATATAGGCAACAGTGTTCTTGTTGCCCAGCATGCCGGTTTTGACATTACCATGGTCAACCGTGTGCTCTGGAAGAATTTCGGCATCCGCCTTTTTAACGATGTCGTCGATACAGCAAGTCTTGCCAAAAGGCTTGAAAAAGGGCCTTATTACAACCTTGCGCACAAAGCGGGGGAGTACCGGCTCGACAATTTATGCGAGCGTTACAATATACGTCTTCACGATCGCCACACCTCCGCAGGTGATGCCTACCTGACCGCACAACTTTTTCAGCGCCTGCTGGCAAAGGGAAAGAAATCCGGAATCGATACTGCGGGCTCCTTGCTGATGACGTAGAGGAACCGGAAAACTCATGGCTTTTTCGAGAAGAGCATCATTCTTGGAGAATGGCCGCTGTCGAACGCCGAGCCGCTGTAATCCCCGGCAATCGAATCGATCAAAAACCCTGCATTACGCAGCATATCCGAAATTTTTTCTTCAGAAAAGAGCGCGACCGATTCGGTAAAAGAGAGCGATTCGCCCTTTTCGGGAGTGATGGTGATTGTTTTGGTGATGCGTCGATCAGTGAGCGACCGCTCTTCGATAACCGTCAGATTTCCGATCGTACGACACGAACGCTCTACGAGGTTCCGCTTCAGATGAAGTGGATTTATCAGGTCGAGCACATACCAACCCCCTCTGTTGAGCACCTGGTGAACATTGGCGAGCACCTGACGATCATCATCTTCCGTATCAAAATAACCGAAGCTGGTAAAAAGCTGCACGACAAGATCGAAACGGTTGTCATGCGGGAGTTTGCGCATGTCGCAACAGGTGAAGGCAAGCTCAATGCTGCCGGCCGTGGCTTCACTGCGGGCCGTATCGAGAAGAAAGGGCGAAAGATCGTTACCGGTTACGTTGTAGCCGAGTCGGGCGAGTTCAAGAGCATGACGACCGGCGCCACAGGCTATATCGAGTACGGTCAGAGAAGAAGGGGGTATACCGGCAAGTCCGGTACGATCAAGAACGGTGCGTATGCAGCGAACGGCTTCCCCCGTATCCCGATGGCTGTAAACCTGCAGATAAAGCGGATGATTGAACCACTCTGCAAACCAGGGCTCCCGGGAGGTATCGCAACCGGAAGGGTGATCGCTTTCAGACATGTGACAAGGAGAATACTGTAGTGAAAAGAGGTTGCAGGGTACCTGAAAAAGCACCCTGCATCGAGGGTGAACAGTTACTTTACGGTATCGCTGACGGCTTTTGCGAGAATAGCCTGTTCATTTTCACCGTTTGGAATACGGACATGTTTTTCAACAAATTTCCATGCATTGGTCTTCTCGGAATGAACGGAAAGAACAAGCTTCGCAACCTTGAAGTCACTTACACCGGATTTTTTCCCTTTATCGCCGAACGTTTGTTTCTTTGCCATGACTTATACGATAGTTCTTGTGATTGTTACGCAATTCGCTTTTGCTAAAAGAACTTGAATGTAATAAAAAAATCACCTGCATACAAACCAAAACCACCCCGCTCGCTTGCAGCATCAACGGTTTTCAAGCAGCACCCCTTTGTGATAGATACCGATAGCCCGACCCTTGAGCCTGCGTCCGACAAACGGGGTGTTCTGTGACCTGGATTTCATGTCATCGCTTGTGACCGTCCACTCGACTTCCGGGTCTATGATGGTCATATTTGCCTTTTCCCCTGCACTGAAGCGAACCGGCGCAAGGTTCATGATTTTCCTTGGATTGACCGAGAGCATTTCAATGGCTCTTCGCATAGGGATAACCCCTTTTGATACCAGTTCCGTCAGGGTAAGGCCTACGGCGGTTTCCAGCCCGGTTATACCGAAAGCCGCCTGATCGGGAGGACAATCCTTTTCGTGGGCGGCATGGGGTGCATGGTCGGTCGCAATGGCATCGATCGTACCGTCGGCAATGGCATCGATCAGAGCCAGCATGTTTTCGGCAGAGCCGAGAGGTGGCTTCATGATGAAGTTTCCTTTTTCTTTGGCCAGGAACAGATCTTCGTCGCTGAGTGTGAAGTGGTGAGGAGTCACTTCGCAGGTTACCTGCAGCCCTTCGAGTTTTGCCTGCCTGACAAGGTCGAGCGCCGCTCTGGTGCTGATATGCGCCACATGGTAACGAGGCAGATTGAGCGGATCGTGCAGCTTGTGCTGCTGGAGATATCTCATGAGCTGCAGATCCCTGGAAACGATAATGGCTTCGGCTACATCGGGAATGCCCTTCAGACCGAGAATGGTTGAAAAATGACCTTCATTCATTACCCCGCCTTTTGTCAGCGTTTTATCTTCACAGTGCTGAATGACGAGCAGGTCGAAATTTGAAGCGTATTCGAATGCAAGCCGCATGATCTGGGTATTCTGAATGGCGGTACCGTCATCAGATATCGCGGTAACGCCGTATGAGCGGAACTTTCCGAAAGGAGCCAGAGTTTCCCCCCGGCTTTCGACGGTCATGGCTCCGATGACTTCCAGATCGACCGGCAGCAGGGCGGAATGGTGCCTGATATAGGCGACGCCAAGCGGGCTGTCGATTACGGGACGGGTATTGGGCATGAGCGCAACACCGGTATATCCGCCGGCTGCTGCTGCCGAAGAACCGGTTTCAAGCGTCTCCTTGTACTCCTGTCCCGGCTCCCGGAAATGACAGTGCATGTCGAAAAGACCGGGAACAAGCAGTTTGCCGTCCAGATCGATAACCCGATCATCATCGTTATGCGGCATATCAGCGCTGTCAAAAGAGACGGATTCGATAATGCCCGAACCATCGATTCTGATTGATCCTGTTGCATCGAGGTTTTCAGCCGGATTGAGCAGATGTGCCCGTTGAAAAATTGTGCTCATGGTCGAAAGAGTGATTTAAAAAGATTAATGACAACGCAATCCGGGAATCATTGTCGGGAAATCCCCTGAAGAACCGATGCCGTGAGTGACGTAAGCTCATAGGATTCACCCTGGAAGCTGCTGCGCTTGCAGAGTCTGGCTTCAAGCATGTCGCCGGCAGCGACCCGTCCGACACCTGCCGGAGTTCCTGTAAAGATGAGGTCGCCCTTGCGAAGTCCATACAGAGCAGAGAGATAATGAACGAGAAAGGGAGGAGAAAAAATGGCATCCGAGAAATAACCGTGCTGAACCCGCTTTCCGTTGCAGTCAAGAAAAATTTCAAGATCCTGCCAACTGCCGGCTTCGCTGCGGAGAACGAAATCGGATATCAGGGCGCTTTTTTTAAATCCTTTGCTTTTCAGCCACGGGTTTCCCTGCTTTTTGGCTTCGAGCTGCACATCCCTGAGCGTCATATCGAGGCCTGCACCGTATCCTTTGACGGCCTTGATAGCTTCCTCTTCCGGACAGTCGTCGCAATCCATGCCGATCAGCAGGACGATTTCAGCTTCGTAATGCATGTTTTCGGAGAGCGGCCTGCCTTCGAATTCAGGAATCTGCGTTATGCCGCCGGTTTCCACCGCTGAAGGGGGCTTGATAAAAACGACCGGTTCGAGTTGTTCGACCGACGGAACAAACTGCTGAGGGTTATCTTCCCAGAGCAGCATTTCTCTGGCATGTTCAGGGTAGTTTTTTGCGACGCAGTAAACGGTACCTGGCGTAATTGACGACGATTCGATAGATCGGGACATAAAAAGCTGAGGTTTTTTGCTATCAGTTTATTGCAGTAATGTAAAATCATTCACGATGAACTACAACTCGAAGGGCTGAAGGAATGATGGTACTGAAAGATTGTTAAGTTTCTTATTTTGTTTTCGTATTGGTAACAAAAGGAACCGCTCAACGTTATTAACTGCCGACAGCACATCATGAGCCGCCTTACGGTATCGAAACAGCTCCTTCGAAAAGAACTGCTTGTCCGCAGAAAAATGCTGTCGGAACGGGATTGGTTTGAAAAAAGCGCATTAATAGCATCGAAAGTGCTGAAGATCAGGGAGGTCGTCGAAGCCGAGCATATTCTCGTTTATCTTTCAATCAATGAAACCCGTGAAGTTTATACCGGTGAGCTTGTTTCAAGGCTTCTTGAGGCGGGCAAGAGGCTTTCCGTGCCGGTTGTGGATCAGCAGCGGCTTCTGGCAGTCAGGTACGAGCCGGGGCAAAAACTCCGTCGCGGCATTTTCGGCCAGTCGGAACCTGAATCGATTCGTCCCGTCGATGCGTCCCTTCTGCAGGTTGTGCTTCTGCCGCTTGTAGCTGTTGACGAAAGAGGGTGCCGCATGGGTTATGGAATGGGATTTTATGACCGGTTTCTTGCGGAACTGGCCTCGCACAAATGCTTTCCATGCCGCGCAGGACTTGCGTTCCGCTTGCAGATTGTGCCGGCATTACCCTGTGATTCATGGGATGAACCGCTTGATTATGCCGTGCATGAGGATGGATTAATACATTTTATGTAATATTCACGCTTATTATGGAACAGCAAAACGTAACAACTGAAACCGCTCCGTCGCTGCCGGACCTTCGCGACCCCGCGTACTATATCAACAGGGAGTTGAGCTGGATCGAGTTCAACCAGAGGGTGCTGGAAGAAGCGCTGGTGCCCGCCGCCCATCCACTTCTGGAGCGAGCCAAGTTCATCTCGATTTTCAGCTCCAATCTCGATGAATATTTTATGATCCGTGTTGCCGGTATCGAAGATCAGATAGATGCCGGTATTCAGGAGCGAACCATCGACGGCCTGACACCTTCGGAGCAGCTCGAAAAGATCCGATCAAGAATCCTGCTGCAGCTTCATCTGCGTAACGACTGTTTTTATAACGATATTCTGCCGGCGCTGGCCGAAAAAGGTTTGGAGTTTATCCGTTTTGCCGATATGAGCACCGAAAACCAGGAGGTTCTGCGCCTCTATTTTCGGCAGGAAATTTTTCCTGTGCTGACCCCTCTGGCTTTCGATACCGGCCACCCGTTTCCGTTTCTCTCGAATCTCTCCCTGAATCTCGCAATCGAGCTGGAGGACGAGGAGAGCTGCACGCATAAATTCGCCCGAGTCAAGGTTCCGAGCATTTTGCCCCGATTGCTCTATCTCGAACGCATCGAGAATTTAGTGTTCGAGGATGGCGTTTTTCGTTTTCTGTGGCTCGAAGATCTCATAGCCAACAACCTCGATCTGTTGTTTCCGAAAATGAAAATCATCAACTCGCATCTGTTCAGGGTTATCCGTAACGCCGACATGGAAATCGAAGAGGATGAAGCCGGAGATCTTCTCGAAACAATAGAGCAGGGAATACGTTCCAGACGTTACGGCAAGGTTGTTCGTCTCGATATCGGGCCGGAAATGCCCGATTCGGTCAGAAAACTGCTGATGAACAATCTTGATGTGACTGAACGGAACATCTATGAAATATCGGGGGTATTGGGTCTCTCCTGCCTTATCGATCTCCTCAGGGTCGACCGCCCGGATCTCAAGGATGAACCCTTCGTACCGGTTAACAAGATAGATGAACAGTTCGAGGGCAATGTATTCAGTGCCGTCAGTGCCAAAGATCGTCTTCTCTATCATCCCTACGACTCTTTCCAGCCGGTAGTGGATTTCGTCACCCAGGCTGCTGAAGATCCCGATGTGCTTTCAATCAAGCAGACTCTTTACCGGGTAGGAAGCAAATCTCCAATCGTCAAGGCGCTCATGAATGCCGTTGAACATGGCAAGCAGGTTGCCGTTCTGGTTGAACTTAAAGCCCGATTCGACGAAGAGAACAACATCGTCTGGGCCAGAGCGCTTGAAGATGTCGGGGCTCATGTAATCTATGGGCTGCCGGGATTGAAGACCCATGCAAAACTTACCATGGTTGTCCGCAGGGAGCACCACAAACTGAAACGCTATCTGCATCTCGGTACCGGAAACTACAATACGGCAACCGGAAAAATCTATACCGATTACAGTCTTTTTACGGCAAACGAGCGTCTTGCAATGGAGGTTGCAGAACTGTTCAATGCCCTTACCGGTTACTCGAAATACACAGAGTACAAGAAACTTCTCGTATCGCCTATCAATACCAGAAAAAAAATCATCGGAATGATCGAGAGGGAGGTCGAACTGCACAGGAAAGAGGGCGGAGGCCGGATTATCATGAAAATGAACGCCCTTGTGGACGACAAAACCATCAGGGCTCTGTATCGCGCATCCTGTGCGGGCGTCCGGATCGATCTTGTCGTGCGCGGCATCTGCTGTCTGAAGCCCGGTATTACCGGCGTCAGTGACCATATTCGGGTGATCAGCATCATAGGAAGATTTCTTGAACACAGCCGCGCTTACTATTTTACAAATGGAGGGAAGTGTGAGTTGTATCTTGGCAGTGCCGATATTATGCAGAGAAATCTCGACCACCGGGTTGAAACGCTCTTTCCCGTCCTTGATCGGGACATTATTCAGTTGGTAAAATCCGATCTTGAACTTATGCTCATCGATAACACCAAGTCATGGGAGATGCAACCGGACGGTTCGTATCGGAAAGTGAGCTGCGAGGGAGCGGAAATCAACAGCCAGAACATTTTTCTCAATCAGTCGGCAAGAAGAAAGTTTTCAAAAAAATTTAAAGCAGAAGAGTCATGAAGATTGCAGTTGGTAGCGATCATGCTGGTTTTGAACTCAAAAACTATGTTGTCCGGTGGCTTCAGGAAAACGGCCATGAACCTGTTGATATGGGCCCTTTCAATGAAGAGTCGGTTGATTATCCTGATTATGCAAGAAAAGTAGGCGACAGTATCGTGGACGGCACCTGTCAGGAGGGAGTTCTCTTATGCGGAACCGGTATCGGCGTTTCGATTTCGGCGAACAAGGTGAAGGGCATACGAGCCGCTCTGGCCTGCAGACCGGAATTCGCAACACTTGCACGGCAGCATAATAATGCAAATATTATCTGTTTCTCTGCCAGGTTTACCGACAGGGAAACCATTGCGAAAAGTCTTGAAAACTGGTTTGCCGCTGAATTTGAAGGCGGAAGACATGAAAGAAGGGTCAATAAAATCGAACCATGCTGCTGAGTGAGTGTATAGAAAATTGTCTTGACAGAACATATCCGTTTTTTAGCGACACAGCCTTTGCAGCGGAGGTTCTCGACATCATGCAGGAAAAGGGCATTGAAAGTGCTCCTGTCCTGCATGACGGGAAAGCTGTAGCTGTTGTAACGCTTGCCGATCTTTTGCCGGCACGACGGCATCCGGAAACGGCAGGCCTTCGCCTGAGCGAGATGCGCATCAGCGAGATCAAAAGCATAGGTCGTCATGAACATCTTTTCGATCTTTTCGAACAGTTACCATCATTTGTTCATCCAATTATTCCGGTATCCGATGACGACGGCAGGTATACCGGCATTGTCGAACAGGTAAAAATCCTTCGACAAATTGCTGAGGTGTTCCATCTCGGAAAGGAAGCAAAGACTCTTGAACTCGATCTGCCGTCGCACAGCCTGAAACTATCGGAAGTTATTGCCACTCTCGAAAAAAACGATGCGACACTTCTGAGCTTCGGTTCATACTTTGCCGGTTCCGATAAAGAGCGGATAATCGTCACCTTCAGGGTTCAGACACACGATCAGTTTCGCCTGGTCAAAAATATGGAAAAATATGGCTATACGGTTCGCTACGCATCGCCGCTGTCGCAATCGGAGTATGACGAACTGAGAGAAAAGGCGCTTGAATTCATACGCTATATGGATATGTAGAACCTCTCACAAAGCACAACGCTGTCAACAAGCAACAGGGGACGCTCCTTATTACTATGACATATTTCCCCTTTCGCAAGAACAAGCAACACCGAAAACCCTTTTAATCGATAAACCATGCCGAGAGGAGCAAGACTTGACGCACCCGGGACGCTGCACCACGTGATGGTTCGCGGCATCGAAGGAAAATGCATCGTCGAAGATGATTCCGACCGCAACTATTTCGTTACCCGCCTGGGCATCGTAGCTGCGGCATCAGGCACAAACATCTATGCCTGGGCGCTGATGACCAACCATGCGCATATTCTTTTGAAAAGCGGACCGTCCGGTCTCTCCTCCTTTATGCGCAAACTCCTGACCGGCTATGCATCTTACTACAACCGAAGGCATAAACGGCATGGGCATCTGTTCCAGAACAGGTATAAATCGATTGTCTGCGACGAGAATGCCTATTTTCTCAAATTGGTCAGCTATATCCATCTCAATCCGTTACGAGCAGGTCTTGTCTGTTCGCTTGACGAACTTGAGCGCTATCCCTGGTGCGGCCATGCCGTCATCATGAAAATGATCCGGCGGGATTGGCAGGAACGGGCATATGTTCTTGGCTGTTTCGGAGATCAAGAATCTTCAGCCTGTAAAACATACCGTGAATATGTTGCGTCGGAATGTGGACTTGGTAGACAACCGGAGCTGACCGGAGGAGGATTGACCCGTTCTCTTGGCGGATGGTCGGAAGTCAAAGGGCAGCGGCAACGCGGAGAGAAATCCTTCAGTGACGAAAGAATACTGGGTAGTGAAGGATTTGTAAAAGAAATCCTGAAAGAAGCTGAAGAACATAGAAAAACCCGGTTTCCGGCCATACCGCTTGAACTCGAAGCCCAGAAGCGACTGGATGAGCTTTGTCGTGAAGCGGGAGTCTCGCTGTATGCGCTTCAGGGCGGAAGCCGTAATCGGACTTGTTCTTCGATACGCAGACAACTGGTGCGGGAGTATGTAGAAGAACTGGGAATGTCACATGCCGGGGCGGCGAGGTTGCTGGGTGTTTCTGCTTCAGCGGTGACTCAGATGCTCTTGAGGAAATAATTGTTGCAATAATAAGTCACGGTAGGGATGCCAGTTACCCGGCACCCCCCGTACAGATCCGTACGTGCG
>DYNE01000070.1 GCA_020721225.1 Pelodictyon luteolum
AAGCTATTTTTATATTTTATAATAATTTAAGCTCCCCCATAATAAATAGAGGTGCTCTTTATTATATTGCATCAGTTTTTTCAACATTTCAAAGCTGTTCCCATGAGCTTGATGATCAGCGTATCCGGTATCAGAGGCGTAGTCGGTGAAAGCCTCACACCTAAAAACCTCACGGCATTCGCATCGGCTTTTGCAACATGGGTTCGCCGTTCAAGAGAGATTCGCGGTAACAGCAGCGGAAATGGATTACCGCGTATTGTTATCGGAAGAGATACCCGTCCGACAGGAGAACAGATTGCCGGGCTTGTCGGCAATGTTCTGGCGCTCTCGGGCTGCAATGTTCTGGATCTCGGCATAGCGACAACGCCAACCGTTGAATTGGCTACCGCTTCGGCAAAGGCTGACGGCGGGCTGATCATCACTGCGTCGCACAATCCTGTGGAATGGAATGCCCTGAAAATGCTGAACCATCGCGGTGAATTCCTTACCGCCGAAGAGGTGGAACAGCTGCTTGCAATTGCAAAAGAGGAGGCGTTCCATTCAGCCCGCTGGAATGAAATCGGCAAACTGACCCTCAGCAACGGCTACGACAACGAACATATCGACAGCATCCTGAAACTGCCCTTCATCAATCCCGACACTATTGAAAAAGAGAACTTCAAGGTACTCGTCGATTGCGTGGAGGGAGCCGGCTCTACCATAGTTCCGGAACTTTGCCGCCGTCTCGGCATCAGGAATCTGACTCTTGCCGCATGTGAAGGCACCGGTATCTTTCCCCGCAATCCGGAACCGGTTGAAGAGAACCTTGCCGAAACGATAGCCCTCATGCAGCGATCCGGTTGCGATTTCGGCATCATCGTCGATCCCGATGTCGATCGTCTTGCGCTCCTCACTGAAGACGGTTCGCTCTTTGGAGAAGAGTACAGCCTGGTTGCCTGTGCCGACTTTTACCTCGATATCAAAAAAGGAGCGGTAGTCAATAATCTTTCCAGCAGCCGGGCACTTGCCGACATTGCCTCCCGGCACAAGGTGCCATGCTATAGCGCAAAGGTCGGCGAAGCTAATGTTACAGCAATGATGAAGGAGGTCGGCGCAGCAATAGGCGGCGAAGGAAACGGCGGCATCATTCTGCCCGAACTGCATTACGGACGGGATGCCCTTGTCGGAATAGCCCTGTTTGTACAGGCATTCACCAATTGGCGCTCGGACAACAGGAAAGGAACCCTCTCGGAGTTCAGGAGCCGGTTCCCTGACTATGCCATGGCAAAAGAAAAAATCCGCCTTGGTACGTTGACCCCGATAATGCTCGATACCCTGTTTTCTGACATCGCAAAACTTTACCCCGAAGCGAAGGCAAACCGGCTCGACGGGCTGAAACTGGATTTCGCCGATAGCTGGGCCCATCTGCGCCCGTCGAATACCGAGCCCATCATCAGAATCTACACCGAAGCCCCTACCAGAGCAGATGCCGAACGGTTAGCATCCGAAATGATGCAGAAGATCACTGCAGGAACGGTAATTCCTTGATAGTGAATTTGTTATGAATCAGTTATTACCCGGCCAAACCGTATGAGCAATCCTTCCGGTACTGCGTCAAGCTTCATGCCGCAACAGGACGAAACCCTGAAAAAACGCAGAAAGGGATCCATCGACCGCTATATTGTCTCCCGACTTCTTGACTATATCAAACCATATAAGGGTCTTATTTCGGCAGCCGTCGCCATTACCCTTGCCGGTTCTGTTTTCGGACCACTCAGGCCATTTCTCACCAAAGTCGCCATCGATGACCATATAGCGAAAAATGATCTGCATGGACTTGCCGTCGTCAGCCTTCTGCTTACCGGAGTTATTCTTCTCGAAGGTCTGAAACAGTATGCGGCAACCTGGATAACCCAGATCATCGGACAGAAAGCGGTATTTAACATCAGAATGGATGTTTTCCGGCACCTGCAGAAACTGCCCGTCCGTTTTTTTGACAGAAACCCGATAGGGCGGCTTATTACAAGGACCACCAATGATGTGGAGTCCCTGAATGAAATGCTATCGAGCGGAGTCATTTCGATTCTCGGCGACATAGCCCAACTGCTCTTTATTGTCGTCATGATGACCATGCTGGACTGGCAGCTTACCCTGATCGTGCTCGGCATACTCCCGCTTATGCTCTATGTCACCATGACCTTCAAAAACAAGGTTCGTTCGGCCTTCACGGATGTGCGAACCCATCTGGCCCGTCTCAACTCTTTTTTTCAGGAACATATCGCCGGTATGAACATCGTGCAGCTCTTCAACCATCAGGAGAGTGCCTTTAACCGCTATGCGGCCATCAACGCTGATCACCGCGATGCCAATATCAGAACAGTATTCTATTTTTCCCTTTACTACCCGCTTATCGAACTGCTTAGCTCTGTAGCCGCCGGTCTGGTAATCTGGTACAGCGGCGCAAGAGTACTGAAAGCCGACCTTACCATCGGAGTAGTAGTCTCATTCGTCCAGTATATCTGGCTGTTTTTCCGTCCGCTGCAGCATCTTTCCGATAAATTCAACATCATGCAGACGGCCATAACCAGTTCAGACCGCATCTTCAAACTACTCGAAGAACCTGTCGAACGCGAAGAATCCGAAAGCGATCGCCCTGCGCTGACATTCAGGGAGTGCATCTCCCTGCGCAATGTCTGGTTTGCCTACGATGAAAAAAACTGGGTACTTAAAGATCTGTCGTTCGACATCCGAAAGGGTGAGAAAATAGCGATCGTAGGCGCTACCGGGAGCGGAAAAACCACCATCATCAATATTCTTTCCGGTCTTTACCCCTATGCGCAAGGCTCGGTAACCATCGATGGAACCGAACTGAAAAACATAGCGGGCAGTTCGCTGCGCAAACTGATCGGTGTGGTGATGCAGGATGTCATCCTTTTTTCAGGAACGCTCCGTGACAACCTCGCGTTCAGCAATCCCGGAATTCCGGATGAAAAAATTATCGAAGCCGCACGCATCGTAGGGGCAGATCGGTTCATCAGTCAGCTTCCCGGAGGATACGGCTACCGGGTCAAGGAAAACGGAACCGGGTTGTCCGCAGGCCAGAAACAGTTGATCGCCTTCGTACGCGCCCTGCTCTACAACCCTCAGATTCTTGTACTTGACGAAGCGACCAGTTCGGTCGATACCGAAACCGAGCAGCTCATCGAAGCTGCCACAGCAGAGCTCTTGCAGGGCAGGACATCGATCATGATCGCCCACCGGCTTTCAACGGTTCAGAAAGCCGACAGAATCATGGTAATGCACAAAGGCATTATCAGGGAAACCGGCACCCACCAGGAGCTGCTTGCCGAAAGGGGACTCTACTACAAACTCTACCTCCTGCAACACCCCGACGGGAGGTAAGAAAAGTCCCTTCCTTACTCTCTCTTCTACAGATTGCTGTCGCGCAGAACTTTTACCGGCTCGAGTTTTGCGGCTTTCGCTGAGGGCAGAATAGCTGAAACGGTGCTGATAAAAACCGTTACCCCTATGACATAGACAAAATAGAGCGGGTTCTGAGACATACTGAATCCTGTTTTTGTCAGTGGACCCTGCGAGTTCTCAACCGGTATGACGGCAAAAATATTGATAGAGCCCACCGCCAATACCCCACCGGCCAGCGCCCCGGCCAGACCGACAAGAAATCCTTCGAGAACAAACATACCGACAAGCTGAAGAGCTGAAAATCCGAACGATTTCATGATGGCAATATCGCGGCTCTTTTCAAAAACCGTTGTAACAAGAATGTTGGCGACTCCGAATCCTGAAACGACACCGACAAAGGCCACAAGCGAAAAAACAATATAGCCTATACGGGTAAAGAGCGAGAGAACACTTGCATTCTGATCCTGCCAGGTCAATGAACGGTACCCGGTTACCCTTTGCAGCTCCTCTGAAAGCAGCGCGTTATCAAATGGATCCCTTATCCTGAGTGCAATACCGGTAACCTTGTTCGAGGGAAGACCTTCAATAATCTGGCCGAGTTTCAGTGAACCGACAATAGTGTTATCGACCGCATTGACGCCGGTAAAAAAAATACCGGCAACCTTACACTGCCGGCTTTTCCCCGATGCCGGAATGATAATCACCTCATCGTTAAGGTTCAGCTTCATATCGCGGGCAACCGTCCTGCCTATCAGCAGAGCGTTGGAAGTTTTTTCGAATGCCGCAAGATTGCCGCTCTGCAGTTTTCTGCCGATTCCGCTGATCAAATCCTCCTTCTGTATATCGACGCCCTTGAGAAGAAGCGGTTCGTTCCGGTTGCCTTTTACGGCCATAACCTGAGATTCGACATATGGAGAAACCGCACGAATCTCATTGCGATAGAGCGACGAGGCGAACAACTCCAGAATCTGACGGTAGTTCTGCACCTCCTCCCGCTCCTGTTTCCTGATATTATCTTCAACAAGAACAACGGAAGAGCTCCCCTGCCGGGTCAGAATATCAACCGGA
This sequence comes from Pelodictyon luteolum, assembly GCA_020721225.1. GTDB lineage: Bacteria > Bacteroidota > Chlorobiia > Chlorobiales > Chlorobiaceae > Chlorobium > Chlorobium luteolum_C. The sequence continues at coordinate 4,471 of DYNE01000070.1, forward strand.
ACACTATTCGTTTTTTCGCCTTTGATGGTGATATGCGGCGCTACATTGACAATAGTTTCAACAAAAGAATCGAGAAGACCCCTCGTCAGCGAAATCGTCGTAATCAGCACCATGGTACTGACCGCTACGCCGGTAATCGTTGTCAGGGTCTGACGGCGGCGTCCGAGCAGGTGTCGCAGAGCGATATCAAGAAGAGTTTTCAGCATGACGCAGCACCATTGACAGGAAAAAAGTTGGGATATTTTTATTAAGTTATGTTTTCAGGCTCAAGTTTACCAAATCCTGCAGGAAACAGCTACGGACGGCATGAGTGACTCACTTTCCAATATAACAATAGAACGGAAGCATAACCATGTAGAGATCTGCCTGCATGAAGCTGTCGGGTTCGACAGAAAAAGTTCCGGCTTCGATGAGATCGAGTTCATACACAACGCTCTTCCTGAAATCCGTTTTTCCGATATCGACCTTTCAACGACCTTTCTGGGTCGAAAAATCGGAGCGCCTCTCATGATATCTTCCATGACCGGAGGGTTCGAGAAAGCATCTTTGCTCAATCGACGCTTTGCCGAAGCTGCCGAACATTTCGGTATTCCGCTCGGCATCGGCAGCATGAGACAGGCTCTTGAAAACAACTCCCAAAAAGAGAGTTTCTCGATTGTCAGAAAATACGCTCCGTCCATACCGGTTTTTGCCAATATAGGGGCTCCTGAAGTCGCTCTCGGTTTGAGCGCATCGGATATCGGCATTCTGCTTGAACTGGTCGAGGCGGACGCGCTCATTGTGCACCTGAATGCGGCACAGGAGCTGTTTCAGCCAGAGGGAAACACGGATTTCCGTCATGTACTCGATCAACTGTCACATCTGTGCGCAACCGTTCCTGTACCGGTTATAGTAAAAGAGGTCGGTTGCGGAATATCCGGCGCATGCGCCCAAAGAGTGCTCGATGCGGGAGTCAGGGTTATCGATGTGGCCGGAGCCGGCGGCATCAGCTGGCAGAAAGTCGAAGAGATCCGTTATTTGCGGCAGAGAGAGCGGGAAAACCGCTTCAGTCCCGAAGCTCTCGATGACCTGCTGAACTGGGGGATCCCCACGACAAGGTGTATCGCAGAGGTTACCGACATTAAAAAGCATACCGTACATACGAATTTTGAAATCATCGCTTCCGGCGGAATACGAAGCGGGCTGGATATTGCCAAATCGCTGGCTCTCGGCGCCCGGATTGGAGCATCTGCCGGACAGCTTCTCAAAGCAGCCCACGAAGAGCGGCTTGAAGAGACTATAGAAACCTGGCTCAACGATCTCAGAGCCGTCCTGTTCCTGACAGGAACGACTTCACCCGACAAGCTTCAGAAACAGCATCTTATCCTTAAACATCGACCGATTTTGTAATGACTATAACCCTCACCCAGGAACTCGTCGAAGAGAAATACCGTCGCTATCATAAGCGAATCAACGATGCGCTTGCCGGATGCTTCAATGCCGATAAACCGGAAACCCTCTATGCTCCGGCCCGGTATATCATAGAGGGAAAAGGAAAAAGAATCAGGCCATTCCTCTCCCTGCTTGCATCGGAATCTGTCTGCGGCTCTTCGGAAAACGCCCTTAACGCTGCGCTCGCTGTTGAGATTCTGCATAATTTCACTCTTATGCACGACGATATCATGGACGCTGCCGACCTTAGGCATGGTCGCCCGGCTGTGCACAAGCAGTGGAATACCAATGTGGCCATTCTTTCGGGCGACATGATGATCGCTTACGCTTATGAGCTGGCGCTCCAGTCGAAAACCGATCGACACAGGGAGCTTATCCATATCCTCAATCATGCCAACATCACGATCTGCGAAGGCCAGGCTCTCGATATGGAGCTGGAGCTGAAAAAAAATGCCACGATTTCCGATTATCTCGACATGATCGCAAAAAAAACAGGCAGACTGATCTCAGCCGCTCTTGAAGCCGGCGGCGTTGCCGGAAACGGAACGCAGGAACAGCTGAACGCGCTTGTGACCTTCGGCGAAAAAATCGGACGGGCATTCCAGATTCAGGATGATTTTCTCGACATCATGGCTGAAGAGGGCAAATCCGGCAAAATTCCCGGTGGAGACGTCATCAACGGAAAAAAAACCTACCTGCTGCTTCGTTCAATTGAACTGACTTCCGGTGACGACAAACAACTGCTTCTTTCAATCATCGATAACAACGGCATTGGCGCCGAACGGGTTGACGATGTCCGTGAGATTTACGAACGATCAGGAGTGCTCGAAGAAACGAGAGCAATGATCAACCGTGACACCGAGGAGGCACTTGCTGCAGTCGAACAGCTCCCGTTTGCCGAGGGACGCGAATACCTGAAAGGATTTGCCGGAATCCTGATGAAGCGGGACTTCTGATTTACGGGCTGATGAAGGCCATCTCTCCGGATAAGAATGCAGGACTCATTCTGCTGATTCTTTCGTGTGTTCCGGGTATAGGACCGGCAAGGATCAATGCCATCATCACCCATTTCGGATGCTCATCTGTTCTCTTCGATGCTTCGGCAGGCGATTTTCTGCTGGTTCCAGGCATAGGAAATGCGCTTGCAAGGCAGATCGCCGACTTTCTCAACCATCGTGAAAAACGCAGCCGAGCGGAACAGGCTGCGCTCGAACAGATGGAACAGATTGAGCGCTTTGGCGGAAAACTGGTCACGATTATCGACCCGGACTACCCCGCCCTGCTTAAAGAGATCTATGACCCTCCGCCCTGCCTCTTTGTCAGGGGAACACTGCCAGACCCGAAACATCCGGCTATTGCCGTTGTAGGAACCAGACATGCTACGGCATACGGCAAACAGGTTGCCGGCGAGTTCTCCCGAAAACTTGCCATTCAGGGATTTCAGATTGTCAGCGGCCTTGCCTATGGCATCGACAGTGCCGCGCATGAAGCCGCAATCCAATCAGGCGGAAAAACCGTTGCTGTGCTTGCGAGCGGCGTGGACACCATCTATACCGATCCAAAAGGCCGGATATGGCCAAAAATCATTGAGCAGGGAGCGCTGATTTCCGAGGAGTGGTTCGGTTCCGAACTGCTTCCTGGAAAATTTCCGAAAAGAAACCGTATTATTTCAGGTATCACGAAGGGCACACTCGTTATCGAATCCGATCTGAAAGGAGGCGCCCTGATTACGGCATCATATGCACTTGAACAGAACCGTGAAGTCTTTGCCGTACCGGGAAATATCTACTCCAGAAGTTCGAGAGGCACAAACAGGCTCATCCAGACAGGAGAGGCAAAAGCAGTTCTCGACGTGGAGGACATTCTTGTCGAGTTCTCCTGCACGTCCTGCAATTCCACCCGCAGCGTCCCGGAAAAAAACATGCAACTCTCTGTAGAAGAAAAGCAGCTGTTAACCGCCCTCGGAGAGGAACCGGTTCACCTCGACATGCTTGCCCAAAAAACCGGATTTGACATCGGAGTCCTGCTGGTTCTGCTGTTCGAGCTTGAACTGAAAAAAGCCGTCATCCAGCTCCCCGGACAGTTCTTCCGAAAAACCTTCTAATTTGAAACAGCTATTCCACATTCAAGTTCATGATACAATCTGCCCACCGCCTCGATAACAGACTCTACCGGTATATTACCCACATCTTCACCTGAAGAGACGACGATTTCCTGCTTTTCACTCAGGGGGCTGAACCTGATAATATCATCACCTCGATTCCGGTACAGACCTACTACAGGAATATTGAAGCATGATGCAACATGGATAAGTGAGGTGTCAAGACTCACCAGAAGCCGAACACGACGGACCAGTTCACCTACCTCAAACAGGTTCGCTGTCAATGGCGATACGAGCACGTTGTCATGATGTAACTCAAGCTGTTTTTTTATAAGAAGATCCCGCTCTTTTGGGGCTGAAAATACGATAAACGGCTGCTCTGGAAAAGCATGGAGCAGGCCCGACCATTTTTCTATGGACCAATATTTGGTACTTACCGAGGCACTTATGTTGATAGCCGATACCAATCCACCGGAGAGTTTCGATCCAAACTCCCGAACTATCCTCGAAACCGGCATCGAGGGAATATATGGTTTATTGCAGCTTATGGATGCCGGAACGGAGCCAAGCGCTTCGAGCAGCAAACAATTACGCACAGTGATGTGGGTAGCGTAATCACGATAAATAAGATAATCATACAAACCAGTGTGAAAAGCTGCATGATGTGCGACCTTGAAACGAGCACGAATCAATATGGATTGTAAAATAAAATTGAAGGAAGGGGCATCCTTGGGATTGAAAAGCAGGTCGTACTTTCTGAAAAGAACCTCCCGGGCATAACGAAGATAATTTCCCTTGACAAAGTGAATACCGCTCAATGATGCATCGTGACGGAAAAAATCATAGATTGATTGTTTGAAAACGATCAGATGAAGTTCGATACCAGGATATTTCTTCCGAAGCAGTACAAGAAGTGGGGTCAGTAAAATACAGTCCCCATAGCGCTCAGATGCAAGAATCACAGCCGTACGAACAGTTCCATCGAATGGGCCTTTATATAGGGAACCTCTATAAATTCTGATTTCCGAAAACGAGTCGACGAGAATATCT